>JADJIS010000001.1:300000-600000 GCA_016706865.1 Bacteroidota bacterium
AATAACGCATCGGTTTTGGAAGCGGATGCAGGTATTATGTTATGTGAGGCATTAATTGCACGTACGGGTTCTATTTTAATTTCGAGCCGTCAGCAAAGCGGAAGAACTTTACCTATTTTTCCTGAAGTAAATATAGTGATCGCCTCTACCAAACAATTGGTATTGGATATTCATGACGGATTTGCAGCTATAAGAAAAAAATACGATGGCAATTTTCCTTCCATGGTAAATTTAAATACTGGTCCGAGCAGAACTGCCGACATTGAAAAAACATTAGTGCTTGGTGCCCACGGACCTAAAGAAGTATATGTATTTTTAATTGATAATTGGCCGGTATAATCAGCGGATGGAAAGAACAAAAATTTATTTCGCCTCCGATTTTCATCTCGGCATTCCCGATCACGCATCCAGTCTTGAAAGAGAAAAAAAAATAGTGCGTTGGTTGGATGAAATTAAATCAGAAGCCAAACAAATTTTTTTAATTGGCGATCTGTTTGATTTTTGGTTTGAATATAAACATGTTGTTCCAAGAGGGTTTGTTCGATTGTTGGGAAAACTCGCCGAATTAAAAGATAGTGGTATAGATATACAAATATTTACCGGAAATCACGATTTGTGGATGTTTGGTTATTTTGAAGAGGAATTAAAAATTCCTGTGCATCACAAGCCCATACAATTGGAAGCTAATGGCAAAAAATTTTATATAGGACATGGCGATGGAATTGGTCCAGGAGATAATGGCTTTAAGTTCATGAAAAAAATATTCAAAAGCAGACTGGCACAGGTTTTATTTGGCATGCTACATCCCTACCTTGCATTTAAAATTGCACGCTACTTTTCCTATAATAGCAGAATGTACAATGTGGAACGCAAATTTTTAGGGGAAGATAAAGAATGGCAAATGCTTTATGCAAAAGAGGTATTAAAAAAAGAACATTTTGATTATTTTTTATTTGGTCATCGGCATATAGCCATTCAGATACCAATTGGAGAAAACAGTTCGTTCATTAATTTGGGCGATTGGATAGTATTTAATTCTTATGCAGTATTTGATGGTAGCACCTGCACTTTAAAATATTATGAAAAATAGTATTTTCATATTTCTAATTTTTTTATCTCTCAATTGTTTTGGGGAAGATTCGCTGATATTAAAAATAAACGTTACAAGTACTTTTTTAACTACGGATAATTTATTTAATGTTTATTATATCAACGATAAACAGGAAATTATGCAGTTTAATTATGTAGATTCCACGCAAAGAAGTTATAGCAACAAACAATTTGGAAGTCCCACATTAATTGATGCATCCAATGCCTTAAAAATATTGGTATTTTATTCCGATTACAACACTGTGGTATTATTGGATAATAAATTAGCAGAACTATCTGTGATAAAACTCAGCAACAACATCAATAAAAATAATTATCAACCCACTGCAATTTGTAAAGAAAGTGAAAGCGATTTTATCTGGATGTATGACGATCTCAGCAGAAAATTAATTAAGCTGGATGAAAGTGGAAATGCCGCTGCAGAAAGTGAATCTTTTGATCAATTATTTAATTTTTCTATTCAGGAACCTAGATTATTCAGTGTAAATAATAAATTATATTTATACACTTCAACACAAGGCCTTTTGGTTTTTGACAATTATGCTAATTACATTTATACAATAAGTGAAATCCCAAAAACACCCGATCAGGTGAATGATAAATTTTATTTATGCACTTTGGATACAGAAATATCCATGTATATTTTTCAATCTCAATTTGAATTATTACTTTCTTTGCCTGAAAAAAATGGTCTGCAAACAAACCTTGTAGGTGATAAAATATTTTTAAGAACACCCGATCAGATAGCAGTATATCAGGTAATTAATCGTTAGCGCTGCATTAATTACCTTTGCAGCGATTAATTTATCACCCAAAAATTATTCATGGATCTTTTATCAAAATTAGAGGCAATTAAAGAACGTTGGCTGCACATTCAGGAGCAGTTGAGCGATCCTGAGATCATGAGTGATATGAAACGCTACAAATCACTCAATAAGGATTATCGCGATATGGATCCGGTTGTGGAGGCCTTGGCAGAATATAAAATGGTGTTGGGAAATCTTCAGGACAGCAGACAAATTCTCAACACAGCAAAGGATGATGAGTTGCGGGAGATGGCGAAAGGAGAATTATTGGAATTGGAGGAAAGAAAAGAAAATCTGGAAGAGGAAATAAAACAATTGCTTATTCCACAGGATCCGGAGGATGAAAAAAACGCCATTATTGAAATAAGAGCAGGAACAGGAGGAGATGAAGCAGCAATTTTTGCAGGAGATCTTGCAGAAATGTATACCCGCTTTATCGCTAAACAAGGATGGAAGTTGGAAGTAATGAATGAAAATCAGACGGAAAAAGGCGGGTATAAAGAGATCGTATTTGAGGTGACCGGCGAAAATGTGTATGGTAAATTAAAGTATGAAAGTGGGGTTCACAGGGTTCAACGGGTTCCGGAAACGGAGTCGCAGGGAAGAGTGCATACCAGTGCTGCAACTGTAGCTGTTTTACCCGAAGCGGATGAATTTGACATAGAAATTAACCCGGGTGATGTGAAAGTGGATGTTTTCAGAGCAAGTGGAGCGGGGGGACAACACGTAAATAAAACAGAAAGTGCGGTGCGCATGACACATTTACCTACCGGTATTATTGCCGAATGCCAGGATGAGCGCTCCCAGATAAAAAACCGCGCAAAAGCCATGAAAGTGCTTCGCACCCGTGTCTACGAAAAATTTTATGCCGAACATATGGATAAGATCTCCAAAGCAAGAAAAACGTTAGTTTCTACAGGAGATCGCTCAGCAAAGATCAGAACTTACAATTTTCCTCAAAGCCGTGTTACAGATCATAGAATAAATCTTACCATGTATAATCTTCCGGATGTGATGAATGGGAATATTGACGAGATCCTGGATGCGCTGCAGGTGGCGGAGAATGCGGAGAAGATGAGGGAAGGGAGCAGTTGATGCAGCTGACGCTGATGTGCCGATGGAACAGCCGGATGTACCAATGTACCGATGAACAGCCGAAAACAATTGACAATTGATAATTGACAATTGATAATTAACCAGCCGACCTTGACGTTTGAGTCGGAGTAAATAGATCCAATATTAAATCAATTTTCACTCGGAGCGATCCTCACCACTGACCACTCACCACTCACCCTTCTCAATTCTCAATTCATCGTTACCTTTGCCCAATGAAACTATCAGTTATTGGAACAGGGTATGTCGGGTTGGTGACGGGGACTTGTTTTGCGGAAACGGGTAATCAGGTTATTTGCGCCGATATTAATGAGGAAAAGGTGCAAAGGATGCAAGCTGGGGAGATTCCGATCTATGAACCGGGATTGGAAACAATTTTTCACCGGAATATCAAACAGGGAAATTTAATATTTACCACAGATCTGAAATATGCAGTTGATAATTCTGACATTATCTTTTTAGCACTTCCTACCCCTCCTTCTGAAGATGGTTCTGCGGATCTTAAACATGTTTTGGCTGTTGCAGAACAGTTGGGAAATATTATTACTTCTTATAAAATAATTATAGATAAAAGTACTGTTCCGGTTGGTACAGCAGAGAAAGTACATGCATTGATCGCAAAAAATTGTCAGTGCGAATTTGACGTTGTAAGTAACCCGGAATTTTTGCGCGAAGGAATGGCGGTGGAAGATTTTATGAAACCTGAACGGGTTGTAATAGGAACAGAAAGTGAAAAAGCCAAAGAAATTTTAAATCGTTTATATGCTCCATTTGTCCGGCAGGGAAATCCCATCATATTTATGGATGAAAAAAGTGCGGAGCTCACAAAATATGCCGCAAATTCTTTTTTAGCGACCAAGATCACTTTCATGAATGAAATTGCCAATCTCTGTGAAATATTAGGAGCTGATGTTGATCTGGTTAGAAAAGGAATTGGAAGTGATTCACGAATAGGCAACAGATTTTTATTCCCGGGTGTTGGATATGGGGGAAGTTGTTTTCCGAAAGATGTTAAAGCATTAAATATCATGTCGAATCAATCGGGATATGAATTTAAGATATTAAAATCGGTGATGGAAGTAAATGAAGCGCAGTGGATGATGCTGATCGATAAAATAATTACGAAATTCGGTAACGATCTAAGTAATAAAAAGTTTGCTGTTTGGGGATTATCCTTTAAACCGAATACCGACGATATTCGTGAAGCACCTGCATTATTTATTATCAATGCATTAATTCAACTTGGTGCACAAATTTCCGCTTTTGATCCTGAGGCAATGGAAAATGTAAAAAGAGAAATTGGAGATCGTATTCAATATGGCGATAATCAATATGAAGTTTTAGAAAAGGCAGATGCACTTGTGATAATTACCGAATGGAGCGTATTTCGTTCTCCCGATTTCGAACTCATAAAAAAAGGTTTGAAAAATAATATCATATTTGACGGGAGAAATTTGTTTGAGTTGGGAGAGATGGAGAAACAGGGGTTTTATTATGCGAGTGTGGGGAGAAGGGTTGTGAGTTCGGGGTTTTGAGTTCTGGGTTCTGGGTTCTGAGTTCTGGGTTCTGGGTTCTGAGTTCTGAGTTCTGGGTTCTGAGTTCTGGGTTCTGGGTTCTGAGTTCTGGGTTCTGAGTTCTGAGTTCTGGGTTCTGAGTTCTAAGTTCTGGGTTCGAGAGTGGATTTTACTCACTACTCACTACCCACCAAATGTTTTTAGGGGTTTAAACATTTTTTTACAGTTTTAGTTATTGTTTAACCTTTAAAAATAAAATTATGGCAACGTTTAAGAGATTCGAGGATATTGAATCGTGGCAATTGGCGAGAGAGTTTTGTAAAATGGTTTCTTTGCTTATTCAAAGAGAGGAGTTTAGTAAAGATTATAAATTAAAGGATCAAATAAATTCTTCCAGTGGATCAATAATGGATAATATAGCAGAAGGATTTAACAGGGGTGGAAATATGGAATTTGTTAATTTTTTACGTTATTCAAAAGGTTCCGGTGGAGAATCACAATCGCAACTTTATCGGGCTTTAGACAGAAATTATATTACTAAAAATGAATTTGACGCTGGCTACAATTTAGTTGAACAAATAAATTCGAAAAATCAAAACCTCATAAAATATTTACAAAAATCAGAATACTCCGGACCCAACTACATGAACAAAAAAAAGACCTAAAAAACTCACAAACCAATTTTCAAATTGAGAAATATTAAACAATCAAAAAGCAAATATTCATGCAAGCACTAACCCAACCCAGAACTCAGAACCCCGAACTCAGAACAACTTCACCGAAGTTCAAATTTAAACCATGAAAAGAGTATTAATAACCGGAGCAGCAGGATTTCTTGGATCACATTTGTGTGATAGATTTATAAATGAAGGATATGAAGTGCTTGCAATGGACAATTTAATTACGGGAGATAAGGCAAATATTGAACATTTATTTCATCTCGAACAATTTGAATTTTTTCATCACGATGTGAGTAAATTTGTACATGTTCCGGGAAATTTGGATTATATATTACATTTTGCATCACCGGCCTCTCCTATCGATTATTTAAAAATTCCGATACAGACATTAAAAGTTGGTTCTCTTGGAACTCATAATTTATTGGGTTTGGCAAAAGCGAAAAATGCACGAATTTTAGTTGCATCTACCAGCGAAGTTTATGGTGATCCATTGGTGCATCCTCAAAATGAAGAATATTGGGGAAATGTAAACCCTGTTGGTCCGAGAGGAGTGTATGATGAAGCGAAAAGATTTCAGGAAGCAATAACAATGGCTTATCATACATATCATAAATTAGAAACACGTATAGCAAGAATATTTAATACCTATGGTCCGAAAATGCGATTAAATGATGGTCGTGTATTACCTGCTTTTATTGGTCAGGCATTGCGTGGTGAAGATCTTACAATTTTTGGTGATGGCAGTCAGACGAGATCTTTTTGTTATGTAGATGATCTTATAGAAGGCATTTATCGTTTATTATTGAGTGATTATGCATTACCTGTTAATATTGGAAATCCCGATGAGATAACCATTAAAGAATTTGCTGAAGAAATAATTGAACTTACCGGGACAGATCAAAAAATTATTTATAAAGAATTACCTGTTGACGATCCAAAACAACGTCAACCCGATATTACCCTTGCCAGAAAATTACTACATTGGGAGCCAAAAGTTTCCAGAAGTGAAGGTTTAAAGATCACGTATAATTATTTTAGAAATTTATCAAAAGAACAATTGTATAAAGATATAGAAGGACGAAAATTTTGAGATCAGTCGCCTATAAATTATCAAATTACCAAACTAACAAATTACCAGATGAGTCATCTTGAGATCGCAAAAAATGTATTGCTTTTCGAATCAGAACAGATAAAAAAAGCTATGGATAAGCTGAATGAACAATTCAATCATTCCGTTGAATCCGTTATGCAAAGCAAGGGCAAACTCGTTGTTTGTGGTATTGGAAAATCTGGCGCTGTTGCACAAAAAATAACTGCAACATTGTGCAGCACCGGAACACCTGCCGTTTTTTTGCATGCAGCGGAAGCAGCACATGGCGATCTGGGAGTATATGCGGAAGGAGATCCTGTTTTAATGATCTCCAAGAGTGGAACTACGGAAGAAATGTTGCGTTTAATTCCGTTTTTTAAAGAATCGCATTCTAAAGTAATTTCCATTGTAGGAAATATTACTTCCCCTATTGCCCGCAATTCTGATTATGTTTTAGATGCAACAGTGGAAAAGGAAGCGGATGCGTTAAATCTTGCACCAACTGCATCAACAACAGTTGCACTTGCAATTGGTGATGCATTAGCAGTTGCCTTAATGCATGCAAGAGGTTTTACTGAAAATGATTTCGCACGATTTCACCCGGGTGGACAACTCGGAAAAAATTTATTGTTGAAAGTGGAAGACGTTATGCATGAATTACACGAAATTGCGCAGGTTGCGGAAAATAATTCGTTTCGTGAGTTAATTATTGCTATGACAAAATTTAATCTGGGAGCTGCTTGTGTTGTTGATAAAGAAAATAATCTTATTGGTTTAGTTACCGATGGTGATGTAAGAAGAAGTTTAATTCGCGATGCTGATCTTTCCAGTATGTTTGTGAATACCATCATGACAAAGAATCCGATTTCTATTTCACCCCGGGCTAGTTTAAAGGAAGCTGTGGCGATGATGGAAAACAGAACTTCACAACTTTCTGTTTTACCTGTGGTGGAGGATGGAAAATGTTTGGGTTTGATTAGGATACATGATATTTATATTAATTAGCAAATGATTGACTGCCGGGAAATACGCTTCTGAATTATACTTTATTTAAGGCTTGAGACAATCGTTTTAATGTACCAATGGAACAGCCGGATGTACCAATGCCTGTCCGGCTTTTGACGGATACCGATGAACAGCCAAACTGCGATAAACCAAAAAATGCTGATTGTATGGATTTTATTCTTTTGCAAGAATAAAATTTATGAAGACTACAAATATAAAATTACCTAATCAGATCGTCTGATAAATTACCAAATTAATAAATGATCTCTCATTCAAAAATTATGAGCACGTGATTTTTTTCAACGCTCACTCCTTTTTCCACGGAAATTGATTTCACTACTGCATCACCTGCTGCTTTTAGCACATTTTCCATTTTCATTGCTTCCAACACAAGCAAGGCATCACCTTTTTTCACAACATCACCCGCCTGAACCCGAACATCAATTACTAATCCGGGCATTGGGGCTTTTAGCTCGCGCATTTTGTTTTGATCGCTGCTGTTGAAACCCATTTGTTCCATCAGCTGGTCAAATTTATCCTTAACCTGAACATCATAGAGATTGCCATTAATTTTAAGGGTAAAGGTTTTTGCGGTAGCGTCCTGATTAACTATTTCAATATTAAACGACTTTCCATCCTTTAATAAATGATAAAAACGACCATCTACATGAATGATATCCGTCAATATTTCGGACCCATTAACATTATCCCCTTCAATATCATAGGTTTTTGTGCCATTTACTATTACTTTATTCATAATTACTATATTAAAAGTTAAGGTATCACCGTTTTAAGCTATCTTGACTACCTTTACACCGCTTAAACCAGCACATACAAAAAACAAAGCTATGAAATTAAAAATGTTTGCAATAGCCACTTTATCGGTGGTTTTATTTTATCAGTGCGATCCAACCAAAAAACTCTATTCAGGAGAAGAATATCTTGGTGATATCGACACGATACCTGAAGTTTATGATGAATACAGTTATGAAGGAGAGGGTGAATATGATTATGACTATGATGATTATAGTTACGACGATTACCTGGATACTGCAGTAAGCAAATATAGTTCTTCGGTGTATCATGGCTCCGAAACACGTCTCAGCGATTTGATCCATACCAATCTTGAGGTGAAATTTGACTGGGCTAAAGCATGGATGTTTGGGAAAGCAACACTCACTATCAAACCCTACTTTCAACCCACCTCCACACTCACACTCGATGCAAAAGGATTTGAAATAAAGGAAGTTTCCATGGTAACTGCCACCGGAAAAACACCTTTAAAATATATTTATAATACAGATTCCATTCCTGATACTTTTAAATTGATAATTGACCTCGGACGCACTTATAGCAGAACAGAGGAATATAAAATATTTATCGATTATATCGCAAAACCAAACGACCTGCCACTCGGTGGAAGTGCTGCCATAAGTGCAGATAAAGGTTTATATTTTATTAATAATGATGGTTCAGATAAAAATAAACCGATGCAGATATGGACACAGGGAGAAACAGAGGCAACATCTTGCTGGTGTCCTACTATCGACAAACCAAACGAAAGATGCACCAATAATTTTTTTATAACCATTGAAGATAAATATCAGACATTATCTAACGGAGCTTTAATTTCTTCCAAAAAAAATGCGGACGGAACCCGCACCGACAACTGGAAAATGGATCAACCTCATGCTCCGTATTTATTTATGATGTCGATTGGGGAATATTCAATTGTAAAAGATACCTGGAAAAAAATACCGGTGAATTATTACGTTGAAAAAGAATATGAAAAAGATGCCAAAGCTATTTTCGGCAATACTCCTGAAATGATTGAATTTTATTCTAAAACGTTAGGTGTTGATTATGTTTGGCCAAAATACAGTCAGGTAATTGTGCGCGATTATGTAAGTGGTGCAATGGAAAACACCTCTGCAACAGTTCATGGAGAATTTTTACAACAACACAGTCGCGACCTATTGGATGAAAATAATGAAGATGTTATTTCCCACGAATTATTTCACCAATGGTTTGGCGATCTTGTAACTTGTGAAAGCTGGAGTAATCTTCCTTTAAATGAATCGTTCGCAACTTATGGTGAATATTTATGGCGTGAATATAAATATGGAAGAGATGATGCTGATTATACCGGCACACTCGATCTCAGTAGCTATTTGGATGAATCGGATTACAAACAAGTTGATCTTATTCGTTTCAAATATGATACAAGGGAAGACATGTTTGATTCACACTCGTATGCCAAAGGAGGAAGAGTTTTACATATGCTTCGTAAATATTTAGGTGATGAAGCATTTTTTGCAGGTTTAAATAAATATCTTGTAGATAATAAATACAACTCTGTAGAAATTCACAATTTGCGTTTGGCCATGGAAGCAGTTTCCGGTGAAGACCTTAATTGGTTCTTTAATCAATGGTTCTTAAGTAGCGGACATGCCAATATTGATATTTATACCGAATACATGGAGTATGAAAAACAATTGGTGATCAATGTTACGCAATACCAGGATACCACTACAACTCCATTATATGTTTTGCCTTTGGATGTTGATATTTATATTAATGGTAAAGTAGAACGTAAACGTATTATAGTTGACAAACAAAAACAAGCTTTCACATTTAATTACGAAACAAAACCAGACCTTGTAAATGTGGATGCGGAAAAAATGTTGTTGGGAGTTAAAACAGAAAACAAAACATTGGAGGAATATACTTTTCAATATAAAAATGCGCCTTTGTATGTTGACAGGAAAGAAGCAATAGAAGCTGTTAGTCAATATCAATATGAGAGTCCAGCTTATCGCCAATTAGTGGAATCAGCTTTATATGATAAACATTGGGCAATACGTCAGTTTGCATTGGATACGCTATTACTCGATGGAAATACATCGCAACAAATTAAAGATAGAATTTTGGATATGGCAAAAACAGATCCAAGAAGTTATGTAAGAGCAAGTGCAATTTATACTTTACCTGAAATTACAGGTATTAATGCATGGTCGGCCTACGAACAAGCTTTGGGAGATAGTTCATATACAGTGGTAGCTGCAGGTTTATCCTCTATTTACAACAACGACGAAAAAAAGGGACTGGAACTTGCGCGAAAATATAAAAATGAAGATAACTACAGCCTGAACTATACGGTATTAAATATTTTAGGAATGGGTGGAGATGCTATAGATAATGATTTCTTTCTCCAAAAATTCGCTGAAGCTTCAGGATATGATGCCTACTTTGTTATGATAAATTACGAGCCATATTTGCAACGTCAAACGGATTCTTATATCATTATAAAAGGAATAGATGCATTAAAAGAAATTGCATCTGATGAAAATAATTTCTGGATGTCGTTTACCGCAAGTGGTATTATTTCAGGCTTGAAAGGCACCTATGAAACGGCACTTGAAAATGAAACAAATCCGCAAATTCAAAAATCGTTACAGGCAGCAATTGATCATATAAATACAACAATGGCCGGGTTGGGTACAATTGATTATTAATTGTGCTTTTATTGGAAAATTCTTTTTAAATCATTAAATAAAAAGGAGCTGAGTTCCGGAGAAAACCTCCAATACTTAGCTCCTTTTTTTGATATCTTATCAAGTCGAAGCGATCTCACCACTCCCTATTCACTACTCACCAATAGTCAAAATTCAATAGTCAGTAGTAGGAACTATGGGCTTAAATGAATCTACTCATTACTCATTACTCATTTCGTGAAGTGTGAATCCTGAGTTTTGAATAAAACTTTTAATTATTCCTAAATCAAAATGCCTGCATTTCAACCAAACGCGCATACAATCCGTTTTTAGCGATAAGGGCATTATGGTTTCCCCGTTCAACTATTCTTCCTTCCTGCATCACTATTATTTCATCAGCGTATTGTATTGTAGATAAGCGATGTGCAATAACAATAGATGTGCGGTTCTTCATTAATTTAAATAAGGCATCCTGCACCAACTTTTCATTTTCTGTATCGAGTGAAGAGGTTGCCTCATCCAAAATAAGTATGGGTGGATTTTTATAAATAGCGCGTGCAATGGTAATTCGCTGACGTTCACCTCCGCTTAATTTAGAACCTCTGTCGCCAATAACAGTTTGATATCCATTTTCCAATCGCATAATAAATTCATGTGCGTTTGCTACTTTAGCTGCTTTAATTACATCTTCCTCCACAGCGTAATCAATCCCGAATGCGATATTATTATAAACGGTATCATTAAATAAAATAGATTCCTGGGTTACAATTCCCAGTTGATTTCTAAGACTGGTTATTCTAAGGTCACGGATATTGTAATCATCGATTAAAATTTCTCCATCCGTTACATCGTGAAATCTTGCCAACAGATCTGCGAAAGTGGATTTTCCCGATCCGGAAGGACCCACCAAGGCAACCATTTTACCTTTGTCGATCTTAATATTGATATTATTTAAAACCAGATTTTCGGCATATCGGAAACTGACATTTTTATACTCCACCGCAGCAGTAAATGTTTTAATATTTGTTGCGTGCAGACTTTCTTTAATATTTATTTCCGCATCCATGATACTTTCAATGCGCTCCAGGGATGCAATTCCGCGCTGAATATAAAAGTATGAATTTGCAACATTTCGTGCAGGCCCAAGCATGTTCGCAAAAACTAAAATATAACCGATAAATATATCCGCAGTAAAATTATTTTTTCCATCAATAATGATACTTCCACCGTAATACAATAATGCAGCAACTACACAGATACTTAAAAATTCGATTAAAGGACTTGAAAGTTGCCATCTTCTCAACGCACTGGTTGCAAAATATTCCAATGATTTATTTTCTCTCAGAAATTTTGCTTTTTGATATCGCTCCGCATTAAATGCCTTAATAATTCTCAAACCTGAAAGTGATTCTTCAAATAGCGACATTAAATACCCCAATTGATTTTGTTCCTTCTTCGATTTTCTCCTTAAAGATTTTCCTATCCTACCAATTACAAAACCTGCAATGGGCAATAAAATAAAAACAAATACGGTGAGCTCCACACTGATCAATAACATAGCAATAAAAAAACACAACATGGTAACAGGATCGCGGAATGTAGATTCAAGTGTATTCATGATGCTTGTCTCCACTTCCTTAACATCCGTACTCATTCGGGCTATAATATCCCCTTTGCGCGTTTCGCTGAAATAGGAAAGTGGCAATTGCAATATTTTATCAAATACTCCCTGACGCAATTCTCTTACAACGCCGGTTCGCAACGGAGCCAAAAAATACAAAGCGAGATATCGAAAAATATTTTTTATAAAAAACATTACCACAACAGAAATACAAACGATCAGAAGTCCTGAAGCTTTTCCGTGAATTGCAACATATTCCGCAAATTGATAATTAAAATAACCCATTAGTTCCTTCAGATTCCAGCTTAGTTCAGGTTTATCTGTAGGTGGCTTCACCATGTCAAAAATTATTTGAAGGAAAGGGATCACCATCAAAATAGAAAAAAGGTTAAAAAATGCGTAGAAGAGATTAAATATAAAATTGAGTATTGCGTAGCGTTTAAACCGCCCAACATATTTTAAAATCCTAAGGTAACTTTTCATATGGCTGCACAAATTTACAAAAACTACAGTTCGGGCACTTTTGAAGCATTAGGAGCCCGAAAGGAAGGAAATCAGGTATCTGGAATGATTTTCCTTATACATCTATGCCATAAACGACGTAACTTAGCATCATTATGGACAGCAGGAGGCAAAAAAAGATGGGGCAGCTTATTCAGGAAGAAATGGGCAGCTTTTTACAGCGCGAAGGAGCAAATTATTATGGAAATAAATTTGTTACGGTTACCCAGGCTTCCATAACTCCGGATCTTCAGGATTGCAGAATATTTATTTCAGTATTTGGCGATCCCGCAATTGGGGAACAAGTAGTGGAAAGTCTGAATAAAAATGGAGGAGATATCAGAAGGAGATTTGGGCAGATCATGCGCAATTCGTTGCGTATAATCCCACACATTCAGTTTTTCCTTGACGACACCCTCGAAAATGTTTTCCGCCTAGAAGAAATTTTCAAAAAAACGCAGGAAGATAAAAATAAAGACCCTGAATGAAATTTACTTTCCGGATAGCCTGGCGATATATTTTTTCAAAAAAATCAACAAATGCCATCAATATTATTTCAGGCATTTCCATGACCGGAATTATTATTGGTTCTGCATCGTTAATTATAGTTCTTTCTGCATTTAATGGTTTCGAAAATCTTGTCGACAGACTTTATAGTACTTTTTATCCTGATATTACTATAAGTGCAGCCAAAGGAAAGGTATTTGTAATGGACAGTTCTAAAATTGCACAAATTCAAAATATTGAAGGTGTAGAATATATTTCCAAAACTTTGGAAGAAAATGTATTGCTTGCTTATAATAAACAAGAACATATTGCCACTATCAAAGGAGTGGATACCATTTATAAATATGTGACCGCTGTTGACGACAGCGTGTACTACGGCGATTATATTTTAGATTATAACTATTTAAATTACACACTCAATTGTGCTGTATTAGGCTCCGGAGTTGCATCTACACTGAATGTGAGTCTGGGTTTAGACTATCCTGCCATTCAAATATTCATGCCGCGAAGAGGATCAAAACCGTCAGCAAATCCCCGAAACACCTTTATACAAAAGGGTATTCAGCCGATGGGAGTTTTTCGTATACAACAGGAATTCGACAGTAAATATGTAATTACCTCCTTGGGATTTATCAGTGAATTACTTGAATACTCGAATGGAGAGATCAGCACGCTCGAAATAAAAACATCAGATAAAAAAAATGTGAACGAGATCATTGAAAAGATTCAACTCATTATTGGAGAAGATTATATAATCAAAAACAGATTCATGCAAAATGAATTTTTATATCGAGTAATGAAAACAGAAAAATGGGCCGTGTACTTTATTCTCACATTCATATTTATTATCGCAGCATTTAATATGATAGGATCTATTGCAATGTTGGTTATTGATAAAAAAAAGGATATCGGAATCTTGCGTTCATTGGGAGCTTCGGAAAAAACGATAAGAAATATCTTTTTTTTTCAGGGTGTTTTACAAACCCTGGTTAGTATAACTATAGGTTTTACTATTGCATCCATTTTGTGTGTCCTTCAAATGAAATACGGATTTATAACAATTCCGGGTCAGGGCACTTTTGTAGTTACTGCTTATCCTATTGCATTGGAATGGAAAGATTACCTAAATGTTTTTTTAACGGTATTTGTTATCGGGAGTATAGCTTCCTATTTCCCGGCTTATATGGCAGCACGCCAAAAGTGGTTATTCAAACAAGAATAATGAAAAAATGAAAAATGAAAGAAAAGGAATGAAGGAATGAAGGAATGAAGGAATGAAAGAATGAAAGAATGAAAGAATGAAGTCAACGGCCTAATATTAATCAGACCCCTCTAACTACTAAATACTATATACTACATACTCCTTTTAGTTGCCAAACTCATTTTCCTCTAGATCATGTTTTTCCTTTTTTTTACGGGCATTTGCTTTCATACGAAGGTTAAGCATTTCTACTAAAACAGAGAATCCCATCGCGACATAGATATACCCTTTTTCAACGTGTCCACCCCATCCTTCAATCAATAAGCTTACACCTATCATCACCAAAAATGATAGTGCCAGCATTTTAACAGTTGGATGTTTTTGGACAAAATTGCTTATCGGATCTGCTGCGAACAGCATTATAATAACAGCAATTATTACGGAAAGTATCATAACGATCACCATTTCAGGTTCAACCATTCCTACGGCGGTGATAACTGAATCCAGGGAAAAAACGATATCAAGGATCAAAATCTGAACAATTATTGATACAAAGGAGGGTCTTTTAATATTTGGATTATTTTCATGATCCACGCCTTCAATTTTTTCATGAATTTCTGTGGTTGCCTTATATATGAGGAATAATCCACCCAGCAACAATACAATATCCCTCCCCGATATACCGTGGTTTAAAATACTGAACAGATCCTCTTCCAGACCCAATATCCAACTCAGCGATAATAATAACAAAATTCTTGTGATCATTGCCAGCGCCAAACCTATTCTGCGGGCTTTGCGTTGCTGTTCCAAAGGTAACTTGGTTGATAGGATAGATATAAATACAATATTGTCGATACCCAAAACTATTTCCAAAACGGTAAGTGTAAGTAAAGCAATCCAGGCATCAGCTTGAGCAAATATTGTAAAATCCATCATTTTTTGTTATTTGTGGTGCAAAAATCCATCATAAATTCCGCTTATGCAAGGGGGATGCGTGACAAAGGACATAGGACACAGGACATAGGACAAAAAAACTTCGATCTCACTTTGTTTTTCTTTGCCCATTTTCCTTGCCCAACGTTAAATCCTGTTTTCTGATTCTTGTGTCTAATTTTTATCTGTCAGTTAGACCCTCCTAGGCCGAGGGCCTCTCGTGAATCATTAATCCAAATCCCATCGTTTGTTTTCCTATGTCCCCTTTCCCTTGTCCTATGTCAAGTCCATTGTCCTGTGTCCTGTGTCCTGTGTCCTTTCTACAGTCCTGATTCTTGATACCCGATACCTGATACCTGATACCATTTAGTAATTTAGAGCGGAATTATGATGCAAAAAATTAAAACACCTGAAGAATTTCGATCTGCTTATCAGTTTAGTGTGGAAAATCCGGAGGCATTTTGGGCGGGAATTGCGGAGGAATTTGTTTGGAAAAAAAAATGGGAAACCGTATTGCAATGGAATTTTAAGGAGCCTGATATTAAATGGTTCATAAATGGAAAATTAAATATTACAGAAAATTGTCTCGATAGATGGGCAAAAATTCACCCTGAAAAAATCGCAATTATTTGGGAGCCGAATCAACCGGAAGAAGAAAATATTAAGATCACCTATGCAGAATTGCTTAACAGCGTTTGCAAATTCTCCAATGCATTAATTAATCAGGGAATACAAAAGGGCGACCGAATTTGTATTTATATGCCCATGATCCCTGAGCTTGTAATTGCCGTGTTAGCTTGTGCAAGAGTTGGGGCAATTCATTCTGTTGTTTTCGCAGGATTTTCTGCTCAATCATTATCAGAAAGAATAAATGATTCGCAATGTAAAATGGTGATTTGCAGCGATGGTGCATTTCGCGGAAATAAATTAATCGACATTAAAAATGTTGTGGATGAAGCAGTTTCAAATTGTAATTCCATTGAAAAAGTGATCGTAAAAAAAAGAACCAATTCTATTATTACCTGGAATAATAAAATTGATCTTTTGTGGGAGGATGCGATAGAAAACATGTCTGATAAATTCACCGCTGCCGAAATGGATTCCGAAGACCCCCTGTTTATTTTATATACCAGTGGATCAACGGGCAAACCAAAAGGTGTTGTTCATTCCATTGGAGGATATATGATCTATACTGCCTATACTTTTTTAAATGTATTTCAGTATGAGAAAAATGATATTTATTGGTGCACTGCAGATATTGGATGGATAACAGGACATTCTTATTTAATTTACGGTCCTCTGTTAAATGGCGCCACATCATTATTATTTGAGGGTATTCCAACCTTTCCTGATGCAGGCAGATTCTGGAGCACAATTGATAAATACAAAGTAAACATTTTTTATACCGCACCAACAGCTATCCGATCGTTAATGGTTTATGGAGATAAATTTATTGAACCTTATAATTTAAGTTCTTTAAAAACTTTAGGAACTGTTGGCGAACCCATTAATGAAGAAGCCTGGCATTGGTATCATGAAAAGATCGGAAGAAACACTTGCCCGATAGTGGACACCTGGTGGCAGACAGAAACAGGTGGTATATTAATTTCCAGTATTGCTAATGTTACACCTTCCATTCCAAGCGTTGCAAGTTTACCTTTACCTGGTATTCAACCCATAATTGTAGACACCTCCGGTAACGAATTAACAGAGCTGGTAGCAGAAGGCTTGTTGTGTATTAAATTTCCATGGCCATCAATTATTCGCACAACTTATAATGATCATGAAAGATGCAGATTAAATTATTTTTCTCATTTTAAAGATCTCTATTTTACCGGCGATGGTTGTAAACGCGATGCAAATGGAAATTACCGAATTATAGGACGTGTTGACGATGTAATAAATGTTTCCGGTCACCGCATTGGCACTGCGGAAGTGGAAAATGCCATTAATGAACATCCGGAGGTAATTGAAAGTGCCGTTGTTGCATATCCACATGATATTAAAGGACAAGGTATTTATGCATTTGTGATTTGCGATAAACAAATATTGGATGCAGATAAATTGCGTTTGGAAATAAGAGATGTTGTGGTAAAAATGATAGGTGCCATAGCTCGTCCTGATAAAATTCAAATTGTTTCGGGATTGCCAAAAACAAGAAGTGGTAAAATTATGCGCAGAATTTTAAGAAAGATCGCGGAAGGGGAATCACATAATTTAGGAGATATTTCCACTCTGCTAGATCCGGGTGTGGTGGAAGAAATTAAAAACGGATATCAACAGTTCGCCATTGAAAAATAATTAAAAAATAAATAATATGATACAATCATTAAAAGAAGTATATCTTAAAAATTTGAATTCTCTTATGACTGAAATAAGTTTATATAATTCAGAAGAGGATATTTGGAGAGTGGAACCCGGAATTTTAAATTCTGCAGGAAATCTTACCTTACATCTGATGGGAAATTTAAATTTTTTTATTGGAACATATTTAGGTGATACAGGTTATGTGCGCGACCGCGACAGAGAATTTTCTGATAAAGATATTCCAAAACTTCAACTGATGAACGACCTGAATGAAACGATAAATATGCTGGACGTAACTTTATCCAATTTATCTGATGAAGCCCTTCTTCAG
The DNA here is from genome assembly GCA_016706865.1 of Bacteroidota bacterium. Taxonomy (NCBI): domain Bacteria; kingdom Pseudomonadati; phylum Bacteroidota; species Bacteroidota bacterium. The sequence goes on from JADJIS010000001.1 coordinate 318,214, forward strand.
GTATATCCAACTGATAAATTCGGCGAAGGAAAAACAAACGCTTATATACTTACTTATTTACTGGCTCATTTCAACTATCATCTGGGTCAGATAAATTATCACAGAAGATTGTTGAGTAAATAATTAATTTTAGCCGAAATTATCTATATGCAGGATGTAGTTTTAGGAGTTGACATTGGAGGAACCGGGATTAAATTCGGTTTAGTTACCCGAAAAGGAGAAATTTTAATTTCCGACAAGGTAAAAACCAAGGGTTATCCCAACCCCGAAAAACTACCAAAAGATCTTTTTAAATGGGCGAATAAAGAATGCGCTCATTTAGATCTAAATCTAATTGGAGTTGGAATAGGCACTCCCAATGGCAATTACTACACAGGTACTATTGATTTTGCACCTAATTTGCCTTGGACGGGAGTAATTCCTCTTAAAAAGTATTTTGAAAAAATATTTTCATTACCAGTAGCATTAACTAATGATGCAAAAGCTGCTGCAATGGGTGAAATGTATTACGGAGCAGCGGAGGGTATGAAAGATTATTTATTCATTACACTGGGCACAGGTTTGGGCAGCGGAATTGTGGTAGCAGGTAATATTGTTTATGGATACGATAGTCTTGCAGGAGAACTTGGCCATACTATAGTTTATAGAAATGGACGGGAATGCCCCTGTGGAAGAAGAGGTTGTTTGGAACAATATGTAAGCGCTCCGGGAATTGTAAAAACCTATTACGAATTATTGCGCAACCAAAATCTGGATGAATTCAGAACCAGTTTGGGAAATATGATAGATAGCGCTGAAGTTTGTAAAAAAGCATTGGAGGGCGATTCCATTGCATTGGAAGCATTTAAAAAAACCGGAGAGATACTTGGATTTGCTCTCGCCAATTCAGTTTGTTATACCCGACCTGAAAAAATATTTTTATTCGGTGGTTTAGCACAGGCGGGAGAACTAATATTTAAACCAACTATCGAAAGTTTTGAAAATTATTTATTGCCAATCTATAAAAATAAAATTCCTGTACTTCCATCCGGATTGAAAGAAAACGAAGCAGCAATTTTAGGAAGCGCATCACTTATCTGGAATGAATTGAAATAATTTTCCTATCAATTACCTAAATAAAAATACCCCGCTGCTAATGCTTTACATTATAAGCGGGGTATTTCATTAATCAATTATTTATTCATTAATAATAAAGGTAGCTTTAGATGCTGCATTTTCAGAGTATATTGTGATCATATACAAACCGGAATTTAATTCAGGTAATAAGACAGTCATGTTATCAGAATAATTTTCCTGTAAGGAAAGAATTTGTTTTCCATCAATAGAAAATATATTAATACCAATCTTTTCATTGGAATTAAAATCATCCGCTTGAATATGAATTTGATTTTCTAAAACCGGATTTGGAAAAATATTGAGCGTTGAATTTTCTTTATCATTATTGTAAATGCCTGTATATTCTTCATCAAAAAACCAATATTTGGCAGTTGTATCAGCAATAAAATAATTTAGCATGAGCTGACCCATTTTTATTTCACCACTTCCACTTAAGTGTAAACCATCCGGGGCAACGTCCTCTTCACAATCCAATAGTAATCCGTCCATACGTTCAACAGAACCATCAGTCCAGTGATATGTGCCCCACGTAACCAATGGTATTTCTGCAGAAGGACCTTCATAAGTATATCCAAGTTCATGATTGATCACATTTTCGATAAACCATTTTAAACCCCATCCATTATAATAATCGCGAGGAAACTTTAATCCATTTGTAAGATCTTCTGTACCAGGATCAGCAAATCCTGAATAGGCACGAGCTGTTACATAACAAATTTGGGTATTTGGAAACATTATTTTAATTGCCTGCAACAAAAAATGAAAATCTGTAACCAATGCTTGAGCAGCACTCGGAAATGCAGTATCACCAACTGCTGTATTTTCTTCTTCTATCCAAACAATTTGTACTTGATCGGCAGATAAGTCATTTTCCTCTAAAAGATTCATTACGTTACCCCAATATTCAGAAGCTGTATAATTCATATCCTGAATTCCTATGGAAGGAACACATCCATTAATAAGAGATAATTTATCATTCCGCGGTTCAAAATAATTCGATATTTCTATAAATTTATTAAACTCAGCACCAGGATTTGATGCACCAATTCCCAACATAACTATTCTTCCATCCTCATCGGCATTTCCGGCAATGTCTAATGGCTGAATATTCTGAACATGTTCGATGCAGGCTGCAAGGTACTCTGTTGGTCTTACATTGGAACCATCCGGATATAATCCACCGGTGAATCCGCGGTAGGTTCCTAAACCTAAATCAGGTATTGGAATCAATCCTGTATTATCATGAGAACAATCTTTTTGTGCATTTACAAGCGAACACATAAAAATAAGGAGAAGCAGAGGAGAAAAAATTCTTGTCATAGTAAGCTTTAAAAAAATTAAATAATAGCTGTGCTTCGTGGTTCCTGAAATATTTTGCGCAATTTGTATGCGACAAAACCTCCAAAACACTTAATGTGAGTCAATTGTGAGTTTGTAAAATTTCAGATTGCCCTATTTAGAATAAGTATTATAAAAAATTCTATGTATAGACGCTTGATTTGTTAATAATTTGTAAATGGAGAACCTCACTGGTAAAAATTTTAATTCCTGTAGTTTGGGGCAAAAGTCTACACTTTGGGGAATTCCCCAACAGATATAGGAAGGATTCTACATAATCCTTTACCTTCATGACATGAAAAGTATCGTTTGTGTATTTCTCTTATTAAGTCTCAATATGAGTAGCCAAAATCTTACCAAATTTGTTAACCCGTTTATTGGTACGGGTGGACATGGCCATACTTATCCTGGAGCAACTGTTCCCTTCGGATTTGTGCAGCTTAGTCCTGATACCCGACCTGACGGATATAACGATTGGGATGGATGTGGAGGTTATCATTACAGCGATTCCATTATTTACGGATTTTCGCATACACATTTAAGCGGGACAGGCATTGCAGATTATTGTGATATTTTATTGATGCCTACTGTTGGTGAAGTTCAATTAAATAATATTGTAAATAACGATCCGAAACAAGGATATGCATCCGCCTTTTCGCACAAAACCGAAAAGGCTTCTCCGGGCTATTATTCTGTATTATTAGAGGATGATGATATTCCGGTGGAATTAACTGCTACGGCACGTGTTGGAATGCATAAATATGCATTTCCCGATACCGGAAAAGTTAATATCATTTTAGATCTTCGACACAGGGATAAATTATTGGAAGGTTCCTATATTGAAATAATTTCCCCAACAAAAATTCAGGGTTTGCGTCGCTCTTCCAGCTGGGCAAAAGACCAGTGGTTGTATTTTGCCATCGAATTTTCAGAACCATTTAATTATGCCGAGATAATTGACAGTGCAAATACGGCCATGGTTAGATCGCAACGATTCGAATCCAAAATTATCAGCGGTACACATTTAAATAGTTTTTTTCAGTTTTTGGGGGATGGTGGAAAAACTATAATTGTTAAATGTGCACTTTCTCCTGTAAGTTGTATGGGTGCATGGAAAAATATGCAGGCAGAAATTCCAGATTGGGATTTTGAAAAAGTAAAAAAAGATGCTGATGCAATTTGGAATAAAGAATTATCAAAAATAGAAATTACAAGTATTGCAGATGAAAAAAAATCTTTAACCGATGCAGATAATAAATTGGTGATTTTTTATACCGCACTTTATCACTGCATGCTTGCACCAAATATTTATGAAGATGTGGATGGAAAATACCGCGGAAGAGATAATAAAATTCATACAGCTGATGATTTTAATTATTATACTGTATTTTCTTTATGGGATACTTATCGCGCATTACATCCCTTGCTCACCATTATTGATCAAAAAAGAACAAATGATTTTATCAATACTTTTTTAAAACAATACGAACAAGGTGGAAGGTTACCTGTTTGGGAATTAAGTAGCAACGAAACCGATTGTATGATTGGATATCATTCGGTGAGTGTAATTGCAGACGCAGCAGCAAAGGGAATTCGGGGTTACGACATGAACCTCGCCTACGAAGCCATGAAACACAGTGCCAACCTCGATCATTTCGGATTAAAATTTTATAAAGAAAAGGGATTTATAGAAAGTAATGAGGAACCGGAATCTGTTTCGAAAACGCTAGAATACAGTTACGATGACTGGTGTATCGAACAAGTGAGTTTTATAAATTATCTGGAAAACAGAAGTGTAAAAAATCAGACAGAATTGATGTATTATAATGACCGGTCTCTAAATTATAAAAATATTATGGATGGCAACTATGCCCGGCCTCGGTTTAATGGCGGTTGGTATAAACCTTTTGACCCTTCTGAGGTGAATTTTAATTATACGGAAGCAAATGCATGGCAATATTCCACTTTTGCACCTCAATCTGATTTTCCTTCAAATGAAAAATTTCTCGATAGTTTATTTAACGCATCTACTAAAACAACAGGAAGAGATCAGTCTGACATAACTGGTCTGATCGGACAGTATGCGCATGGAAATGAACCCAGCCATAATATTGCTTATCTATATAATTATACTTACACCGCTCCTTGGAAAACGCAATATTATTTAGATAAAATAATTCATAATTTTTATAAAAATAGTCCCGACGGTTTGATCGGCAATGAAGATTGCGGTCAAATGAGTGCATGGTATGTATTAAGTGCAATGGGATTATATCCTGTTTCTCCAGGGAGATCCACATTTGATTTTGGCCTGCCTGTTTTTGATCAAGTGGATATCAATCTGGAAAACGGAAATAAGTTCACGGTTGAAACCATAAATAATGCCGAGGAAAATATTTATCTGGATTCCGTAGTTTTCACTAATACTCCAATAACTTCCCTGCATATTGATTTCCATTTAATATCTCCCGGAGGTAAACTCACCTTTTATAAAACTGCGGATAATAAAAAAAGTTATTCTCCTGCAAATACCGATTACAATAAATATAAAATTCCGATAACAGCTCCTCTGATCTCCGCTTCCAACATCTCTTTTTCTGACTCTCTTCGGGTTCACATCAGTTCACCACAACAAACGGGATATATTTTTTATACTACTGACGGGACACGTCCCACAACCGAAAGCAGGTATATAAAAAAAGATACATTTTTTTATATTACAGATACAAGAACCATCAAGGCAATGTATTGTGCGCCATATGAAAAAGTGGAAAATATTTTCTGTACTGGTGTATCCACGGCAAATTACACAAAATTACCCTATCAATATTTTATTAAATATCTGACAAAATATAATTCCCAGTACAGTGCTGGTGGTGATAATGCACTAATTGACGGATTATCCGGAGGAGCAGATTTCAGAACAGGCATGTGGCAAGGATGGCAAAAAGAAAATATGGAAGTGGTTTTAGATCTTGGTGAAATAAAAGAAATAACAAAAGCCGGTGCCGGATTTTTACAGGATGTGAGAAGCTGGATATGGATGCCGGCGAAACTGGAAATATATACCTCCACAGATGGTGTAAAATATACACTAAGTAAAACAATTGTCAATACTACTCCATCCGATAATTACGAATCAAAAGAAATTAAAAATGTAGAAGCAGAATTAAATTCCACCAAAACGCGATATGTAAAATTTATTGCTTACAACTTCGGACCAGTTCCTAACTGGCATCCGGGAAAGGGTGGAGATACGTGGGTGTTTTGTGATGAGGTTTGGGTAAAATAAATGAAAGAATGAAGGAATGAAAGAATTAAAGAATGAGAACCCTCAGACCTCACAGGTTTGGGAAACCTGTGAGGTCTGAGGGAAGGGGAGGAAATAAATGAAAGAATGAAGGAATGAACACCCGAAAAAATGTACCAATGTGCCGATGAAAAGCCCTGCATGGTATGATTAAATGTTTTTTAACCACAACATCTGCAACGATAAATCTATAGTGATTCGATAACGCCTAATATCAATTCCAATATTGCAATTTATTTTATGATTACAAGCGACTTAGTAAATGAATTATCGTTTGTTAAAACATGTACCGAATAAATTCCGGAACCAATTTCTGCGGGTAATTTTATTGTAGTAGTTAATAAATCTGAATTTAATTCCTGTGTTGTTTGAAACACAACCTGTCCAAGTCGATTGATAATTTGAATGGAAATATCCTCATTTAAAACAAAAGAAAACTTCATATCAATTGTAATCTGATCTCTTGCAGGATTTGGATAGATATTAAATTCGTTATTATTTATTAATTCACTTCCTTTTCTACAGGAATCAGTTACAATTACAGATAATGAACTCTTATTACATCCTGCAGCATTTGTTTCCTTCACATAATAGGAACCCGCAGCTGTGGCAATATATACATTGGATGTTGCACCAACAATTATACTTCCATTAAAATACCATTGGTAAACGGAACCGATCTTTGATGCAGTTTTTAATTTAACAGATCCCGTTGCACAAATATCCAGACTTCCCAATGCGGTTATAGCAGGAGCAGGTTTCGTATTTACGGTAACGATTGTAGGTGCCGACAATGCATTACATCCGCCGGCCACAGTTACTAATACTGTATAATTACCAGTTTTAGTTGCAGTATAATTTGGTGAAGTTGCACCGGCAATATTTACTCCGTTCTTTTTCCATTGATAACTAAAAGCAGGCTGCACGGAAAGTATTACACTCCCTCCCTGACAAAAAGTAAGTGGCCCTGATGCTGCAATTGTTGTATTAATAATGATATCATCACTAATAAAATTACAATCATCATCTAACCCATTACAAATTTCCAATGCACCGGGAAATACCAAAGCATTCGCATCATTACAATCGGAATTATTTAAAACATATCCACTACCCGGATAAATACAAAATAAAGTTCCGAAGTCTGAAGCATTGCCAAACAGATCGTTATCATTATCCGCATAATAAATGGTGTATATTACATTATCATCTATAAGTCCGTTACAATCCTCGTCAATTGCATTACAAGTTTCTATGGAGGAAGGATTTATGTTAAAATCCTCATCATTACAATCCAGAATATTATTTGCAAATCCAGGTAATGGAAAACAAGAAATAATTGAATCGGTTCCTATTCCATATCCATCACCATCTTCATCTGTATAATAAGTTGTTTTAAATTCACACTCATTTATTTTTAAAATAAACCCATCGGCAGGGCCACCTCCGTATGTGTCCTGCATGCCCTTATAAGCAATATTTGTTGCACTAAACGTTTTACCTACAAAGTATATGGTAGAAATTTTATTCGATAAAATTCCTCTTCCATATTCATCGCCTGTACTTCCAAAATACGTTGACCAATTAAATTCACCGTCATAGGTGAATTTTACAATAAATGCATCTGCCAATCCATTTATCGAATCCTGAATTCCGCCTTCGGCAATATTATTAATACTGCTTGTATATCCGGTAGCGTATACAAAATTATTTTTTACATACAATGCTTTGCCATAATCATCCTCTGTTCCGCCGAAATAAGTTGCCCAAATCAAATTTCCATTGTTACTAAATTTTGCAAAAACAGCATCGTTTTCACCATTAATAGTTAGATTATATACGTTACAATCAAATCCTGATGAGGAATTGGATTGTATTGCCACATATACATTATCAAATTCATCACATTGAATTCCGTTGCCGTTATCATCCTGTGTTCCGCCATAATATGTTCCCCAATCCAACACACCTTCGGCATTAAACTTAGCTATGTAAACATCGTTATTTGCACCATACACATTATCATATCCATCCAATGCAATATTTGTATTACTTTTTGTAAGCCCCGTAATAAAAATATCATTTAGTGAATTAATACAAATTGCTCTGCCTTCATCATCTTCTGCACCTCCGAAAAAGGTTCCCCAAATACGATCTCCATCAGAATTAAATTTTACGACAAATGCATCATATAATCCGCCGTTCACATTCTGATGTCCTCCTGAAGCAATATTATTTGTGCTTGTTGTAGTTCCCGCCAAACAAATATTATTATCCCCATCCACCACAACTCCTTTAGCTGCATCATAACCATTTCCTCCATAATATGTAGACCAAATGCGATTTCCGTTGGTATCAAATTTTACTAAAAAAGCATCATAACTTCCACCGTGCGTATTTTGAAATCCTTCAAAAGTTGGAAAGATATTACTGTTTGTTGTTCCAATTATATAAATATGTCCCGTTTCATCTGAACATAAACTGGTGCCGTAATCTGCTTTGTTTCCACCGTAATAAGTACACCATAATTTATTTCCCAAACTATCATATTTAGCAAGATATGCATCAAAGGCTCCACCACCGTACGACATTTGGAAACCTGATTCCGACATACCTGTTGAGCTGCTCGTATAACCTGTGGTATAAATAAATTCATCTGCATCCATTGCAACAGCATTTGCTGCGTCCTCCCCTTCCCCACCAACATAGGTAGACCAAGTTAACTCCGGATCAATAATTAAAGTGTTGTTTTTATTATAATTATCTAAATTAAAACTCAGAATATTATCCTGCAATTTAAATGATGAAACAACAGTATTATTAGATTCCTTTTCATAACAAAATAATTTGTTATCATTTATTTCGCCTAGTGCTGTTAATATTTGAAAACTGGTATTGGAAATAACCGAAGAACCAAAAGCATCTTGAATTTGCATTTGTATTAAAGATGCATCCACGCCGGGGGATACTTCAAAATCATATTTCAGCACATTATTGTGATCATATAATACCCAGTTAATCCCGGGATAAATATTTTTAATAGTGATCTTTTGAAATGCGCGAACATTTGTAATTCCCTCGGGAATTTCGGGATCATTATAATAATTTTCAAAGTAAGCGGATTGTTGTGAAGCAATAACTGTGGAAGCCGAATTAGTACCCAGTAATTTTACATTTACCCGATGTGTAATGTTTTGAAACTCATCGCAGTTTTTTGTCAGAAATAATTCATCGTTATTTATGTCTCTTTTTTCCCCGGAGGCATTTGATATCTGTTGAAAAACATAACTAATTCCATTCCGATAAATAAAAATGGAAAGATCATTCTGTTTAATAACGTATAAAACATCGGAGGAAAAAATCCCATCGGCATCTTTAATCTGCCCTTTATTTTCTATAAAATATAATGGCTTTGCATTCGTATACGGTACTTGCAGGTCGCGATCACCGGCAAAAACAATACATGGGAACAACATAAGCCAGATGCAGAATTGTGTGTGCAATTTGTGCATGGTCAAAACAGTTTATTAGGTTCGTTTAGTAAAGATAGAAAAAAATGTTAAAGGGATATAGGGATCGTAATCCAAAGATCAAGCCATCAACCATAATTATTCTAAATTGAAGCGAACTCGTTTGGTGAGTGAGTGGGGAGTAGTGAATATGATCTACCTAACACTGGAGTGTATGATAATAACTAATAACTTATTACGAAGTCGAGGCATACTCATTACTCATAACCATCAAATTCGAATTATGCTAATTAATTTCCAATTGCGAGTGATTACTAATGGTAACATCGGCAGTGTCTCACCATTTTGTATACTCTGAGGCTGAGTTTAATCCATGAAGTTTATATTATACAAATGCTTAATATTTTACCGGGTGAGGACACTGCCTATAACAGCAAAACCCGGATCACTCCGGGTTTTATTGTTATAAATCTAATGAATTAATTAAGCCCCTAAAGCAACACGCTTAAAGGCTGTTACGGTAAGATCTTTATTAACACCTGTCAATACTTCGCGGATAGTTTTTGCATTATCCTTTACGAATTTTTGATTTAATAATGTTGCATCTTTAAAATATGCTTCCAGTTTTCCTGTTGCAATTTTTTCTAAAATGGCTTCCGGTTTTCCTTCTGCACGTGCTTGTTCGCGACCTATTTCCAATTCGCGGGTTTGCACATCTTGTGGAACATCTGCTTTATCAATTGCGATTGGCGCCATTGCAGCTATTTGCATGGTAATATCTTTACCCGTAGATGCAATATTTTCCCCTGTTTGGTTCAACGCAACCAATACACCAACTTTACCATTGGAGTGATTGTAACCCACAACAGTTTCGCCAGTTATTAAAGCGTAATCTGTAATTTCAATTTTTTCTCCAATTTTTCCAACCTGATCTGCAATTTTTCCTGCAACGGTATTACCTTCCATTTCCAATGCAAGTAATGCATCTTTAGAAGTTGGTTTTTGCGCCATTGCCAAAGCAGAAATAGATTTTGCAAATTCTACGTAATCGGCGTTAATTGCTACGAAGTCGGTCTCACAACCCAATCCGAAAATTGTTCCGTAAGATCCGTCTGCAGATACAGTTGCAATTACAATTCCTTCATTTGTTTCGCGGTCGGCACGTTTTTCACTAACCTTCTGACCTTTTTTTCTCAAAAAATCGATAGCTGCTTCAAAATCGCCGTTCATTTCTTCCAGGGCTTTTTTACAGTCCATCATTCCTGCACCTGTTACCTGGCGCAATTTGTTTACATCGCTTGCACTAATTGTTACTGACATTTTGTTTCTCCTTTTTTATTTTAAAAACCCCCTCCGATGATGGAAGGGGTTTAATTATTTGATTGAAAATTAAATTCTTATTTCCTTCTCTGTGGCATTGGTTTACGAGCCGGAGGTCTTTTAGTATCAGTTCCACCTCTTCCACCTGCACCGCCTCTACCGCGAGAATCTCTTCTTTTTTTATCTCCGCCGGCTTCTTCTTCCATTTTCAAACGCTCTTCCTTATCCATGAATTCGTCTGATTTATCAGTACGGGATTCTTCCAATTCTTCTTTGTTTTTAGCGCGTTCTTCCAAACCTTCCACAATTGCATCGGTAAGATATTTAACGATGATAGCGATTGATTTTGCTGCATCATCATTTGCAGGAACCGGGAAATCCACTTTATTAGGATCGCAGTTCGTATCTACCATACCTAAGGTTGTGATATTAAGGCGATGAGCTTCTGCAATTGCAATGTGTTCGTGTCCGATATCCACAACCAATAAAGCTGCAGGTAAACGATTTAATTGAACTACACCACCAATTACTCTTTCCAGTTTATCGCGTTCACGGCTCATTACGAGTCTTTCTTTTTTGGTCAGGTTTTCTGCTGAACCATCAGAAAGCATTTTTTCAATGGTTTGTAATTTTTTGATGCTTTTGCGAATAGTAGTAAAGTTTGTAAGCATTCCACCTAACCAACGCTCTGTAGCAAATGGCATCCCAACGCGACGTGCTTGTTCTTCCATTGTTTCCTTAGCTTGTTTTTTGGTGGCAACGAACATGATCTTTTTCCCACTGCGTGCTATATTTTTAAGAGCTGCTGCTGCTTCTTCCAGTTTTTCAATGGTTTTATGAAGGTCGATAATATGAATACCTTTCTTTTCCATGAAAATATAAGGGAGCATTTTTGGATTCCATTTTTTGCGTAAGTGACCAAAATGCACACCTGCTTCCAATAACTGATTATAATTAAGTTTTTCCATTTGATTTCGCTTTTTCGATTAACGTTTAGAGAATTGTGTAGCACGACGTGCACCGTGAAGACCGAATTTCTTACGCTCCACCATACGGCTGTCGCGGGTAAGATATCCCTTTAAGCGGAGAGCCGGTTTAAGTTCTTCGTTGTATTTCACGAGAGCTCTGGCAATTCCCATTTTCACTGCTTCAGCCTGGCCTTTAACGCCACCGCCTGTTGCATTTACAACTACATCAAATTCGTTTTCCATTTGCACTGCGTCAAAAGGATCAGTTATGTTGTGCAATAAATGTTTTGCTGCAAAATATTCTTTGTAATCTTTACCGTTAACGGTGATAACACCTTTCCCTTTTTTCAAAAAAACACGGGCAACAGCGTTTTTTCTTCTACCTACTGCATTAATGGTCTCCATGCATTAAAATTTTAAAGTTTTTGGTTTTTGAGCAGCATGCGGATGTTCCGAACCTGCATAAACAAACAGTTTTTTATACATTGCGCTGCCGAGTTTAGTATGCGGAAGCATTCCTTTTATGGTGCGTTCCAACAACTTTTCAGGTGTTTTAGCAAGAACCATTTTAGGATTAACAACGGTACGGCCACCAGGGTGACCGGAATACCAATCGATCTCTTTATCCAGCATTTTTTTGCCGGTAAGTTTTACCTTTTCGCAATTAATGATGATCACATAGTCGCCACAATCGGTATGCGGAGTAAAATAAGGTTTGTTCTTACCTCTTAATATCGCTGCAATTCTGGCGCTAATACGGCCAAGGGTCTGATCCTCAGCATCTACCAGCCACCAATCATGCGTTACTGTCGCTTTGTTGGCCGATCTTGTTTTGTAACTTAACGTATCCACTTTTATAATTTTGTTTAGTAATACCGTTTTCTAACGGGGACGCAAAGATAGATATACACTTTTTTGATTGCAAGGAAATTGGAAGAAAAAATGAGAGGGTGTCTCGTAACTTGTTGATTTTCAGTGAAATTTTGGCATTAATAAAAATGACCTAGGACATAGGACCTATGAAGTAGGATGGAATTGAGGTTGGATTGGAACTATATTTTCTTTGTCCGGGTCGTCGATCCGTTTTTTGTTCTTTATTCTTTGTTCTTTATTCGATATTATTCTGGGTTCTGGGTTCTGGGTTCTGGGTTCTGGGTTCTGGGTTCTGGGTTCTGGGTTCTGGGTTCTGGGTTCTGGGTTCTGAGTTGGCAGACGTTCCAAACGGAGTAAAATCATCCGGGCGTGTATTGTTTAATGTTCTTTATTCCTTGTTCTTTATTCGATATTGGCCCCCTACCCCATAGGGGAGTAAGTTTTTAGTTGGATTGAAAGTTCATTTCGAAGCAAAATTCTCCAATGTTACAAACTGCCAACTGCCACTGCTACTGCCAACTATCCCTGCCAACTGCCACTGCCAACTGCTTCCCCCTCCTCCCCCAACAAAAAGAGCGATTCACTTTCGCAAATCGCTCTTTTATTATTTAATCGAATATCAATTATCTTCTTGCCATATATAGCATTATATAATATATAAGTGTTGACAATGAACCAAGTGCTGCAGCTACATAGGTGTAACCAGCCCAGTTCAATGCATCTTTGGCTTTGCCCATTTCCATAGAACCTGCCAGGGATGAACCTTCTAACCAGGCAATAGCTCTGCGGCTTGCATCTACTTCCACTGGAAGCGTGATGAAACTGAACAAAGTTGTTATTGCGAATAAAATTATACCAGCAAGTAATAGTGTTGATCCTATTGAATTCACCAATAATAACCTGCAATTAATACCCAGGTTACGTATTTGGAGGAGATCATCATGGCCGGAACCATTTTACTTCTCATAGTTAACCAAACATATGCTCTGGCATGTTGCACTGCGTGGCCACACTCGTGGGCAGCAACAGCAGCGGCAGCAATACTATTGGAACTATAAACATCCTCACTCAGGTTCACCGTTTTATTTACCGGATTGTAGTGATCGGTAAGCTGACCAGCAACCGAAATAACCTGAACATCGGTAATGCCATTTTCCTGCAACATCCGTTCGGCGATATCCTTACCGGTTAAACCGCCCCGAACAGAGATTTCAGAATATTTTTTGAATTTTCGTTTTAGAATAGAGCTGATTATAAATCCCGCGATCAGGAATACAATGCCTAAAATATACGCTATTATCATTTTTTATAGTTGTTTTTTTATTTTTAATTTATAAGACGTAAAAGTACTAGCACTTATTTTGAAATAAAGTTTTAAAGGATTTTATGTAATAATTGATAACGATTTTTGGTGAAAAAAGTTTATTTGGAACAAAAAAGTTTCAAGCTTCGATCGTTGTCAATTATCAATTAATTAAAAAGCTCTTTCGCAGAAACGTTCTTTCTTTCTGCCTCTTCAATGGTTAAAACTTCTTTGCGCTGATAATTCATCATGCGCGCCATAATGTTGGTCGGGAACATTTCTACAGAATTATTATAGGCAGTAATAGCAGCATTATACGTTCTTCGGGCGGCGGAAAGTTGTTCCTCAATTTCGGTCCAGGTGGATTGAAGCTGGATGAAACTGTTGTTTGCTTTCAGATCGGGATAATTTTCCACGGCAACGCGCAGTTGGGATAGTAATCCGGTCATCTGATTTTCCATTCCTATACGTTCCTGAGCAGGCATTGTCGGACTCGCCTGAATTGCGCCTCTTAATTCTACTATCTTGGTTAAAATTTCCTTTTCGTAGGTCATATATTGTTTAGCTGTCTCTACTAAATTCGGGATCAGGTCAAACCTTTTCTTCAACATGGCATCAATGGAACCGAAGGCGTTTTCCACCTGGTTTTTGCGGTTGATGAGGGAGTTGTAGAGTCCGATCACAATGAGGATGAGGACTACGAGAATGATGAGTGGTATGAGATACATTCGTGGTGGTTTTTATTTGAAGCAAAAATAATGAATAATGAGTGATGAGTAATGAGTTTGATCCTTCGAGCTTGGAATATTTCGTTCTTTGAGGGCATTTCGTTTTGTGAGGTGTGAATCATGGGGTTAATTCCGAACGAAGGATAGAGATACCAGATTCGCAATTCGCGAATTGCGAATTGCGAAAACTTGTTATATCTTTGTTAGATAATGAGAAAACATAATGGTATGCGGCCGCATGATATCGCTATTTTGCTAAAAATTGTTGCGTTGCGTAATGAGATTTGGCAAATGACAGAACTTGCTCATTCCTTAAAAATAAGTGCTTCCGAAGTATTTGAATCTTTAAACAGAAGTCAGTTTGCTGGATTAATTAATTATTCCGCTAAAAAACTGAACCGTCTGAATTTATTGGAATTTTTGGAGCATGGTGTTAAATATGTTTTCCCCCAACATCCGGGATCCTTGCTCCGTGGAATTCCTACAGCACATTCGCATCCTTTAATGAAAAAACATTTTAAAAGTGAAATGAATTATGTGTGGCCAAGCACTAAAGGTGAGGTGTTGGGTTTAACAATTGAACCATTTTATCCCAAACAAATAGAAGCAGTAAATGAAGATGCTGAGTTTTATAAATTATTAGCTTTGGTGGATGTGTTGAGAGTTGGCAAGGTGAGAGAGATTAAATTTGCAAAGGAGGAACTGAGGAAAGTTATTTTGGATGAATGATAATGAAAATAAAGTTAGGATTAAATCGGTTGCAAGAGCGCTTGCTGAATTGAATCAACAGGTTGTTTTTGTTGGTGGAGCAACTATTTCCTTATATCCGGATAGAGAAGTTTTTGAAACCAGACCAACAGATGATGTAGATGTATTAATTGAAATATTAAATTATTCAAATAGAGTTACACTGGAAGAAAAACTTAGAACTATCGGATTCACTCATGACATTGAATCCGGCATTGCATGTCGATATAAAATACATGGAATTACCGTAGACATTATGCCGACTAATGATGTATCTCTGGGATTCAACAGCATATGGTATTCCGAGGGATTTAAAAAAGCTGTTAATTATGTTATAGATGAATCTGCTACTGTTAAAATCCTCACTCCACCATATTTTATAGCGACTAAACTTGAAGCATTTAAAGATCGTGGAAAAAATGATGGAAGAACAAGTCAAGATTTTGAAGATATTATTTACGTGTTAGAAAACAGGAGTGTTGTTTGGAAAGAATTAAGCAACTCCGATATCGATATTAAAAAATATTTACAAATGGAATTTGATAATGTTCTAAAGAATCCGAATCATTTTGAATGGGTTGATGGTCATGTTGAACGCGGAGATTCACGATCAACCGATGAAATAATAGGTGCAATTCAAAGATTTATCGTCGAGTAGGTCATATGCCGTCAGTTAGAGAGCCTCACTGCCTCCGAATTGCAAAATCCCACTGTTTTCCTGATACCTGATAACCAATACGCGCGCAGCGCTATCCTATGTCCTATTTACCTTGTCCTATGTCAGTCCTATGTCATATGTCCTATGTCCTATGTCCCTCCCCCCAATTGTGGTATGTAAATATTTTTAATTTGTGTTGATTTTTGCAACACTAATTAATTAATATATAAAAAAATAAGATGCAAATATTGAAATATACAATTACAATAATTTTTATCTCCACAATTTCTTTTGCAAATGCACAATTTACCAAATTGATGGATTTTAATGATGCTGAAACAGGATGTGATCCCTATATGGTTGCATTGGTTGGTGATGGCACATGGTTATATGGAACTGCGAATAGTTGCGGAGCAAATAATCGTGGCACTATTTATAAAATAAAACCGGACGGAAGTGATTTTACTGTGATATACGATTTTAATGAAACCGAGGGAGGTAACACGCCTGAAGGTGGCGTTATTTATGATGGAACTTATTTATACGGACATACCCGATCAGGAGGAATAAATGAATTTGGCACCTTATATAAAATAAAACCTGATGGAAGCGACTATCAGGTATTAAGAGATTTTTTAGCAGGTGATGCTGATGGCGGAGTACCTTATGGTACACTGCATTTTGATGGCACCTATATATATGGCACCTGTTCACAAGCCGGATTAAATTTCGGCGGCACTTTATTTAAAATAAAACCTGATGGAAGTGATTATGAAATACTCCACCATTTTGGATTTGAGGATACAGGATGGCAGGCTTATGGAGGAGTTATTTCAGACGGCACTTATTTATATGGAATGACAGTTCATGGAGGAACTGATAATATTGGTGTTGCTTACAAAATAAAAACTGATGGTACCGGGTATTCAGAATTTATCAATTTTACAGATGATCCAAATGGTGCATTGGCATATGGTGCATTTATCAGTGACGGTACCTATTTATATGCAATGACAAGTAATGGCGGCGAACCTAATCGCGGAATTATTTATCGCGTTAAACCCGATGGAAGTGATTTTTTAAAGTTACACACCTTTGAATTGACTGATGGTGCTCATCCATTTGGATCATTAATTATTGTTGATGATAAATTATATGGCATGACAGAATTTGCCGGATCTTATAATGGAGGCACCTTGTTTCAAATCGGTAAAGACGGTAGCGACTTCACAGTATTATTGCATTTTGAAGAAACAACTACGGGCACTCTTCCCTTCGGAACTTTATTTTATGATCATGGTGCTATTTTTGGAGTTACTAATAAAGGCGGTGTAAATGGCCAAGGTGTTATTTTTCGTTGGGGGGATATTGCTTCCGGTATTACCGAAAATACTAGTTCACCAATAACAGTATATCCAAACCCAACATCCGGAAATATCAATTTTGAAATTGATAATACATTAATTACAGATAATAGTATTCTCCAAATTATGGATCTACAAGGGAAAATAATATATGAATCGGTGGTTCAAACGGGAACGAATTCAATTAATATGGGGAATATTGCAGATGGGATGTATGTGATAAAAATTGAGACTGGTTACCAAAATTATACAAGGCATTTTATGGTGGAGGGGAATTGAATTACTTTATGTGTGTAATTATTAAATAATAACTCATTCAACTATAAATTCCGTATCAGATTGCATCACAAATTCAGTTTTACAAGTTAGACATTGATGAACTTGTGATTGATTGTTAGAAGGAGCGAGATCGAAAATTATATCAGTTCTAGATCCGCATTTTGGACAGGTTGTGGGTTGGTCTCCGTAAATATATATTTCAAAAAACGTAAGTTTCATAAGAAATTAAATTTGGATTAATCACCGTTTTCAAGTATTATTTGTTTCATTTGGTCAACAGTTAACATTTCTGCTTTTCGATGTATTATTGAGTGGCAATTAGGGCAAATCGGTATCAGGTCGTTTTCTGGGTCAATTATATATTCTTTTTTTAACGACGAAATAGGAATAATGTGATGCACGTGTATATAGTTTTTACCCCACTCGCCATATTTACGATAAAAATCAAATTTACAAATATTGCAAAAACAACCGAAATGATGAATGCAAATCCTTCTTGCCAAAGGATTTCTTTCATATTTATTAACTTGCACGATCGAAATTACACCTTCAAAAAACGTTTCAGACTCTCTCAGTTTCACTTCTTGCACATCAGATAATCCATAAGGATCTTCATCAAACATCCAAGTAATTTTCACAGGGATTGTGTCTTGATATTCCTTAGCTGCAATTGTGCCTTCAAACGTAAATGGATCTTTATTATTAGTTCTAGTAAAAAGGTAAATTTTCTGATTTCCCTGAGGTTTTAACATTCTTTGAATTGACAAATCACTCAATTTCGATTTATTTTTACCTTCCCATACAAATAGGTCGCCATCCCAATAATTGTTGTAATCATGGCCAGTGCGACCTGGAATGCCGACATTTGAAAAAATAAAAATATCCTCTTTATAATTTCTATAACCAGTATTCCAAGCCCCACCTCTATTCTCTTTAGGGACGTTTAGTAAAGTATAAATATCTTTTTTTGAATATGTATTTCCTACAATAAACATACTTACAATAAATGGCATTATAATTCAAAAGTCAATATTAATAAATAAATTATTATGTGTCATAAATAATTTTGTTATCCTTTAAAAATTTAATTAGAGATTCGGCAACAGCTAGCGCCAAAGGCACCGGAACTCCATTTCCTATCATTTTAAATTTTTTCGACAATGGCAATTCTGATGGCAAAACATAGGTATCTGGAACACCTTGAATTCGCAAAGTCTCACGAACAGATAACCGCCTATGTTTATATGGATGAAGATGAACTTCATTGTTTCCATAACAAGCTGTCGGACTGAATTTGAAACGGTGAAGTCGTTTGAAGGATGGTCTGTTTGTTTCACCCTCACCAATTGCTTCCAAAAATTCATCTGCTACGTACAAATTAAAATATTCATTTGCATTGTCTGTTGAATTCATTTTTCGGGTTGGAACCAAACAACTTTCTACACATAATTCAAGTGGTAAATCTTTTGGCTTTATTAAAGTTTTACCAAACTCCGTTTGTTTTGCCCAAGTGTATTTTGTCGCTGAGTTCTTATATGTTTTGTTTACCGGAAACGGGAACCATTTTCCAAATTCACTTTGAGAAATGATTTTTTTATCGAGTTTTGTTTTTTTAATTCCAATAAAAAAAATTCGCTCTCTGAATTGAGGAACTCCAAACTCCAAAGCATTTAACTTATCGTGGTCAATGAAATATTCTTTCTCTACTCGTTTTAAAAGTGTCAGCAAAAATTCTTTCGTTTCTTTTCTCTTTGTTAAACCGGTTACATTTTCCATGACAAAAAATGTTGGCTTCAATTCTAAAATTTTATCAAAGTAAAGTGTAGTTAATTTGCCTCTTTCACCATTGAAACCTTTCAAGCTTCCATTCATGCTAAAGTCCTGACAAGGTGGTCCACCAATCATTCCAAAATTTGTAGGTTTTCCATTTGGAAATGCCTCTTTTAAAATTTCCCTTGAAGAAACTTCTGTGATTGATTTTGTATTGAAGATTTCGGCTTTGATCTCATTACCTTGTGATTCTCTCCACGAAGTAATTCCAGCCGCATGAAGTTTAGCAAAATCCTTATCAAATTCATTTGTCCAAACAATTTCAAAACCTGCTTGCTCAAATCCCATATCCATAAAGCCCCCGCCTGAATAGAAAGAGAGGATAGGAATTTTATGTTCGTGATGCTTATTCATAAATTACTGTAAAGTTGTTAGCAGTTGCATTTAATGATTGTCTTGTTTTTTTTAAATTGTAAAGTATTACATTCTTACCAATAAGAGATTCAAAATCTTTCTTCTTCTCAATTGACAATCCATTTATTAAAACTTGTTTGCCTTGGGTCTGTAATACTAATCCCAATGTATCGTTACTAAATTGGTTTACTTTTTCAATTATTCCAAATAAATCATTCACCGCCTCAAAGTTAGTAGTTAACCAATTTGAATAGAAACCACATGCTGGCCTGTAAGCACAAAACCTGCAATTCTCCATTGAAGGATTTGCAATTGACTTCATATCCTCTTTTGTGATGAGCGAATTTGTAGTTGCAAGAAAGTTCAATGCTTCTGAATAGATTATTTCGCACTCAGTAGTTTCAAACTCAACTTCTATAAAATAATTTGAAAGAGTTACAATAAATAATGCTTTCGGATACTTTCCATTCATTAAAAAATACAAATAAGCATAAAGTTTTAGTTGCACTTCATATTCTTTTCTTACGACTTGCACTATTACTCCACTTTCATCAATTGCATCAGAGTAAATCTTTCCTGTTTTGAAATCCAAAATTGTTGTTCCTGACTCATTTTCAATAATTAAGTCAGCAATGCCCGAAATGCTTTTGTCTGAATTTTCTAATCTCTTTTCCGGATAAAATTTACTTGAAGACATTTTTGTAGAACGGTTGATTTTCTCATTTCTTTTCTGCAACAAGTTTTTGATTTGGTTTTTCTTCAATGCAAAGTCAGCTACAAAATATTTTAAAGGTGTAATGCCTGCCAAACCGATTTCCTTTAGTTCTTCTTCCTTTTTGTTTATTAAGTAAATCCAATTTTCAGAAAATTTTTGTTCGTCATTGATAACACCTTTTGAAATTAGTTCAATCATTTTGTGAATGATGGATCCGTAGTGAGCATTGGCATTTAATGGCAACAAAGGTTGATACCCAAATGAATTAGCTAAAACTAATTTATAAGGGCACCTAATAGCTGAATGATATTGACTTGGAGAAATATGATCCAGATTCTTTATTTTATGGTCGCCTATCTTCTGAATCATTTATTCATAATTTTTTCAAAACACCAACCAATTCTTCTTTGAAGATTGAATGTGTCCAAACATTCAAAGTCATCTTCAATATTCCCGCCTTTACCTTGGATGTAATCATGTGCTTCGCTAATCCTATTTGTGTACCAAGCATCTTCTTCTGGATTTTCTAATTTCCAAAATGGATGAACCAACAAAATTATTTTTCGCCTTCCGTTTCTTGTTGACCCATGTTTTATCGCTGGTAATCCATTGAAGTCAATTAACCAATCTTCCTTTTTGTTTCCTGCACTAACAAAAAAACTTTCAACGAATTGGTCTCTTAGGGTAGTAGCAAATTTTAACCAATTCTTTATTTCAATTTGGTCCCTACTAAACTCGCCATCAGCGCCCGATTTATAATTTTTGTCTTTGAAGATTCGTAAAATTCCTAAACCTAATCGCCAATCTAATAAGCTATGCCAATTCATGTTTCGATAAACCTTAAGGCAGTCATAACAGGCATCAATGCATCTTTCCTCATGCTCTTCAGAATGAATTCGTTTAATGTAAGTGCCAATTGATTTTGGCGATAATGATTCATCAAGGATTGTTTCAAATTCTTCAAATAATTTTCTAACGAAACCTGAACCATTAGGTAATTCATCGGTAAGAATAATCTCAGCGACATTTTTTTTAACGATATCATCAATTTCCAACTTAGTTATGTCTGCAATTTCAATTTCGGTTGGGTCGACATCAAGTTTGTCCGCTAAAACTCGTTGCAACAAAAAGGCAGCGGAGTAAAAACCGGCTCTTACCCCCAAACTTTGTCTTTCATAGAAATTCGGATTGTTCTTAATAATGAACATGTCTAAATTGATTTCAGGAGGAATCGAAATAGGATTCATTTTTAAAATTTCCGTGTTTTTATTTATTGCTAATGCAAATGGGCTTTCATCCATTTTGTTTAAGAAATCTATTCTATATCCATCTTCGGATCTAAAAGTAAATCCATTTGGGGTTGTCGGAGGCACCAATGATTTAAGAACCCATTGATTTTTTAATGTAATTGTTTTATGAGTTTCTGGATTAAAGTTCTTTAAGTCAAAGTAGCTTCCTTCATAAAGTTTATCACCATTTGTGTTAACTCTCCATGTAACATCTTTATCAGAAATAATAAGATTAGTATTACAAACAATTAAAGGCTCCCTTTTTGCATCTAATGATGTGGATCTATCAGCATAGATTGGAGGTCGATTTGTTACAAAATCTGCTTCATCTCTATTATCGGCTCCTAATAGAAAATCACTTCTATATGCCTTAGGTGACTTTATTACAAACTTACCATAGGTTTTTTCATCATGATTACCACAAATACAGAAAAGACCTTCAGGTTCATCATCAATATCATAAGACTTGCTATAACCACATTTTTTACATCTTTCCATCCATCTATTCAAATAAAATGGAGAATTGCCTGTCGTCATGGTGTCAACCTTGTTAATAAGAGTATCCCTTCCATTTGAATCCTTTCCTTTGATAATTTCAGAAGTAAAACCAATTGATTGATAAATTGCCTTGTCTTTAGTTTTCTGTGTACCGGGTGCAAACTCATATACGGCCATAGTTTGTCCCCTGTCAATACTCACCGTTTCATTACCTGTAGTTGTTCCATGGTAAAAATATTTTACGTCTGTGGGCATTCCAAACATTGGCAGAATTCCGCCTTCGGCAAATTTTTGAGAAATATCATCTGTTGGAATTTCACTATTCACAATCACACTTTCCACTCTAGCAACAAAGCCATCTCCTGTTACGGTGTCGGTAAAATAATTTTGAAAGAGTTCTTTGAGATGATTCAATTGATAAGGTGTGATGCAATTAATAACAGATTGAACGGAAGAATGATTGAAATTTATCCAATTTATTATTTGCATTTTGTATCTATTCCAGTTGTGAGTTTTTCCAAATACGCCATGGATACTTGATTTATTTTCATCAAAACTTTCATTCACTTCAATTGTTAAATACGCTTGCCTTAAAATTTCTTTTGAAATCAATCGCAAACAAATTCTATCTTGCTTCATTGTTAAAAATGGTGGTGGTGGACTGTCGCCTGTAATCTTTTGAGGATTGGAAAAATAAAACTCGTCATGGCTTCTACCCCTACAAAAAGTAAGTATTATAGAATATGCTTGTCCTCTTCTTCCTGCCCGACCAACTCTTTGCTGATAGTTGAATCTTTGCGGTGGCATATTCGCCAACATCACTGCTTGCAATGCTCCAATGTCAACTCCAACTTCCAATGTTGTTGTTACACTTAGTAAATCAATTTGTTTTACAAGGGGATTTCCTTCTGATTTCAAAACAACATTTCTAAAATGTCGCTGCCTTTCAAATTGATTATCTGTTTGCCCTGTTAATTCTTCGCAATGAATTCTAATAGAATCTCTGTTTTGAATCATTGCTGAATGAGATAGGTAATTTTTCTTCCACACTTCTCTACAGACAGTTTTATTTGAGTGGCTAAGTTTATATTTTGTTTGTGTACAAATTCCACCTGAATAATGTAAGTGCGCTCTTCTACTTTTAGTATTAAGCCAAACCGGGTCTGATTCAATTGCAGCTTTAATAAACAAGTCTTCAAATTGCAATCCGGTATTGCTTCTAAGAATATCTATTTCAGAAAGAAAATCATAAATATTTTTGCCTAATGATGCTTCTGCAATAGGGCTTGGAAGGTTAGCAGCTACTGTCCTAATATAACCTTTACAGAGGCTTGGAAGGTCTTTATATTCTGTCAATTCAAAAGGAAAGTTGTCTTCGTCAACTTGGCTATGTTTGTATTTGTCACCCAAAACTCTAATTGTAGAATTTACAATTTCTAAGTAGTTAGGAATAGATAAACCAACTTCACCAGCATATTTTGAAAGTAATGGTGTATCAGGATTGATTGTGAGATAACCTAATGCTGAACTTTCAAAGGAATAAAAAAGGGATGCAAAAAACATATTTGCTAACTTTTTAAAGGTTCCATTTTTTATTTCCTTAATAAAATTGTCATCCACATCTTCAAGCCATTGTTGCGGGTTTTCAAACTGAATTACTCTGTACCAAGGGATTTTGCTGTCAGGTGTTGATTGCAATCTAATTTCATTACCACCTGGATTGATTCCTAATTCTGCAAGTCTTTTAATTAATGGTGCTAAGTCTAATTTTTTAGTGTAGTCAACTAACTCACTTACTTTAATAATTCTGGTTTCAATTTCTTGGATTTTCCGTAAAGCAAAATTTTTGTCGTTTATTGCTTTAGCTGTTGTTCTAGTGGTGTTCGCATCATTCCAAATATCATCAACTTGATCTACAAGTTCATTGTATTGCAATCTGAACTCAGAAATTTTTTCTGTATCATTGTTTCTAAATGCTTTTAGGATTTCAAGTTTGATTATTAGTCGGCTGTTTAGCTCACTAATCAAAATTTCTCTTAATAAATCTAAAAAATGATTTCTTTCAATTCCATTCGCAACCTGCGCTGAATCTTCTCTGCTATCGGAAAAAACAACTAGCTTTCGTTCGTCTTGCTTGCTTGGAAGTTGATACATTAATTCCTTTGCAAACATTTGACTTGACTTGGCGAAACCCGTTCTGAAACCTCTTATTGAAGAAATTTTATTTTTGGTAATACCTTGCTTGTACTTACTATGATTTACACCACACCCAGGGCAAACACATGGCGTTGCCCTATGTGTATCCGCTAAGGCTACATTAAAAGCAATATCTAGCCTTGGTACATCTTTGTGAGCAATCTTGAAATAATATCCTTTACGCCAATTGGTAGGTTCTTTCTCAGCCTTTTCGTAAGTTTCTTTTATGTCACCAGAATAAATATTAATGGATGCTTTCTCCCAGGTAGCGGTGTATTCCTTTTGGTCTATAGAATTATTTATTGTTGTCTGTCTCCAATATCCATTAGGTTTTTCATGAGGCTCCAATTCTTGTTTACCTTGTGCCCAAAAGACTGCATACTCTTGATAGGTTCTCCTTTCTAATAGTTTGTGTGGTGTTTTCTCTGGAATACCTTCAATATTCGGGCTTAACGGAAGTAATTCAAAAAAACTACTTGTTTCGTCTGATGCTTTCAATCGGCTTCCACCAAAAAGAGTTGTTCCGCAATTATCGCAATAGAGTAATTCTAAAACTCTGTAACCACTCTCTGATTTTATTTGTGCTTGCGGATACAATTTTCCAACCGTTCTTTCTTCGTCTTTAAATTCATCAGCAATATCATCTGCATTTAATGAACCCCACAAACCTTCAATGTTGCGAAAGAAATAATGAAATCTGAATCGTGGTAATTTTGATTCATTGTTATCGGATTCAATTTTCTTGTATTCAGCAAGGTCATACATGGACCGCAAAATCAGTAAGCCGCTAATTGCTTTTCTTAAAGCTGCTTTTGAATTTTTTTCTCCAAATATTTTTTCGGTTAAAATGTCTTTGCCATCAACGTCTCCGTTTGCTCTTAAAGAACAAACTGCTCTTTCGTTTCCATCAATTTTACAAGCATTGTACAAACGTTCTCTTAGTTCTAATTTTTTGTCAAGCAGAACTTTTAAAATTAACTGTGTTGAATCTGCTTCGGTCAAAGTAATTTTTGCAAACGATTTCAATTCATTTGCAGTGAGCAAACATTGCTGCTTAAATTCTTCTGAATTTATATTTCCTTGGTTTGCATAAAATACCTCACTGATTTTTTTGAATGGGTCAATGGGTAGTTTGGTTGCTCCACTTGAAAGTGGATGAACAAGATTGTTTTCACCTTTGATAATTGCAAAGGATTTCTCAGCATCAGCTACACCAAAAAAATCTTGTATGAAGTCTATACTGTTTTCATCACCAACATCAAGTGAGGCAGAAGAAGCAAGTATTTTCAATTGAGAATGATTTGGTTGTAATCCCAATCTATTCAAAATTAGTTTTAAAAGATACGCTACTTCTGTTCCTTGTGTTCCTCTGTACAAGTGCAGCTCATCAATGATTAAATGAAAAACCCTATTTTCTTTTTCCTTTGTTTTTTCTTCCGGTGAAAGGTCTTTTGAAAATTCATCATCGCAATTGAGCCAATCTTTTGTTTTGTCAAAAATGCCGCTGTCAATTTCTCTCATGAGCATGATGCTCAACATTGAGTAATTCGTAATCATGATGTCAGGCGGTGAAACTTGCATGTCAAATCTTGTTCTCATTTCAGCACCGTCTAACCTTGGATAAAATGCAATTAGGTTTTCAGGTCTGTCGCTTAATCCATCCGGCACATTTTTGTTTTCATCAATGTGCTGTTTAATATCATTGGAAGATTTTTCAAGTGATGAAAGTTCTTTTCGCAATTGCTCAACTTTATACTTGTTTATTTTTTTAACTCCACTGTTATTGAAAGAATGTAATTCGCCTGATGATGGTGTGTTGCCGGTGTACCTGCCAAAATAAATTGAGTTGTTGTTGGCTTCGTTTTTCAACCATTCTCTTGTCTTATCAGAATCAAGTGCCTTTCTCAATCGTGTAAGTTGGTCTTCAACCAACGCATTCATTGGATAAAGAATAAGTGCTCTTACTGCTTGCGGTCTTCGATCATTTGGTCTCTGTCTTACCT
Source organism: Bacteroidota bacterium (assembly GCA_016706865.1). Classification (NCBI taxonomy): domain Bacteria; kingdom Pseudomonadati; phylum Bacteroidota; species Bacteroidota bacterium. The sequence continues at coordinate 344,573 of JADJIS010000001.1, forward strand.
CTGAACTAAGTTGAAAATTTCTATCAACAATATCCTTATCAGCTAAGGTAGTATTGTTCCACCAAAAATTTTTATTTGTGCCGGAAGATTTCCCCCATCGTGAAAGTTCTTTTGAGAGTTGAGCAAACAATGGCAGTAAAAACGATTCTGTTTTTCCAGAACCTGTACCGGAAGTAATAATGCAATGCTTCTTATTCATTGCCTGCTTAAGCATATTCGCCTGATGTGCATACATGGGAAACGAATCAGAAAACAATCCGGTTTTAACTAATGACTTGAATGCTTCCAACTCAGAATCAGTCATATTCGGAACTTCACTTTTTGTCAGTTGCGAAATCTTAAAGTTGCTTGATTTGTAATCAGGCAATGGTTCAATCCAAGGCTCTCTGTATAAAACCTTATCAGTATTAAGTTTGATTCGCCTCTCTGAATTTACAGAAACGAATTTCGTGTCAAACGCTGTTTCTACATAGCGAATATAATTGTCTTTAATAGTGTCAAAAGCTGTGATTGGGTCTCTCATATTTTACCAGTCGTTTTTGAATTGAATATTTTGATGGAATTTCTTAAATAAATTTTCGGCAAATAGCTTAGGAACATTTTGATAAAACTGATAAACCAAATTACTACCATCAATATTTACACTTTTATAATAAGGTACTTGTCCACTAAGTAACATTATTGATTCTGCAATTAACCGTGGAAGTTGAACATATTTTGGGATTGCCAACTCCTGCGTGTTTTCATTATAATAAATTACCTTCTTGTGCGTTTCGGATAACAACAAATATTTCCCCCAGTTCCTATCTACTTCGTAGGATTTGTTGTCAAGCCAAAGAATATGCGTGTATTGATACTGAACATAATATTCTTGCAATGAAATCTCTTTATTAATCTCTCCTGTGTCTTTTACAAACTTCAAAACATTTGTGTCAAATACTTTTCTTGCCCATTCATAGTTTGGTCTTTCAACAAACTTGTTCGCTAAAACATTTTTCTTATAACCGTCAATTGATTCGCTAAAATCTTGCAAACCGAACTGTACAATTTGTGGTTGCGGAATTGGCTTATCTGAGATATTAAATTCAATGTTTAATTGTTCGGCAACTCTTTGCAATTTTTTCCATGCATCAGTGCAATTTTTACAATTTGCTGGTGTAAGCCTTATTAAATCCGGTAAATAATAAATTTCTAGTTGCCTTGATTGTGAAAGTATTTCAAGATTTATTTCGTGCATATTGCAGCTCTCTTGCAACTTGTCAATTAAAGATTTTGAACGTCCCCCAATTAAGATTGCTTTTAAAGAGGCGTTTGAAGGAATTATTACAAACTGCGGTTTGTTAATTGAAATTTTATTCAGATGGTTTTTTTGTGAATATTCGTAGTCTAAGAAACCTAAATAATCATAAAAGTTAATAGATGTCTGCTTAATATATTTCGGATTTTGCTGAAAATTGGCATACTCCCAAATTTTTTCGTTGGTCTCAATAGAATCCATAATTTCGGAAAATGTCTGAAAATTTAAATTCTTTTTAGTGCTTAGTATTTGTAAAATGAGATTACCTTTTTGAAGGTTATACTCATTTGCATTAAAATTAAATTCTACTTTGTTATAAAAAGTGGATATAAAAGGAAATGTCCATCCTCCAGCTTGCATTTTCCAATTGTTATAAATTGTATTGCTTCCTATAACAAAAGCTGCATTTCCGTCCTCACATATCTCTCCAAACTTATTTCGCTTGGTTAAATTTTCATTTACAATGTCAAGGGAATTAAATTCAATATCAATAATTTGATAAGGCAATTCTGAATTCACCAAGTTTTCATTTTCAATTCTGACTATAAAATTTTGATTGCAAATAACATTTTCGGGAATTATAAACTCCTCTGGAATAATAGTGCTTCGGATTAAGAAAATACTTTGATTTATCTCTGTGAATTCTAAAAATACTCTTTCAGCGCCGTCAGCACCTTCAACATAAATTTTAGGTAATAAGTTTTTAAGGTAGCTTCTATTCTCAACTTTAACTCCACCACGAAATTCTAATTTTTTATTTGTTATAACTCTTAAAATTTCTTCTGTTGGATGTGAGCTTGGAGGATTTTTAAATTTATAAAGATTGAAGCCGAAAGGAACATTATCATAGTCAACTAAACTAAAATCGCCATCTAAAAAAGTAGCACCCCAATCTTCAATGCTTTGCCTTTTTGAATCGGCACAAAGCAAATACATCAATGATTGGCGGCTGATTTTTTCTGTTTCAATTAAATTGTCAGATGGAAGACCAAAGTATGAACCTAAAGTGTAAATGACTATTTCGTTTTGTGTCGTGGTTGCTCTCCACATATTTTGGTGATCCAGCAAATCCAAATTCTGATTAAAGGAAATAGAAATAGGCTTTGAATAACCATTTCCCGCACTAATTATTTCGTAACCTCCGAAATTTAATTCTTCAGGAAAATCATTTTGGGAAAATAAATAGTAGAATAAATTCAAAGACTCTTCAACTCGATTTAGGTTAAAAGCAGACAAAAGAGTAGAATAAACCCAACCAGATTTTGGAGTTGAAGTATTATCACCTTCATATTCAAGTACATATCCCTTCCACTTAATATATTCTCTTCTAATTATATCAATTATTACCTTTCTTAATGGATTATTTTCATCATTTACAAGTGTAATAACCCTTTTTTCAAATCCGCCATGTGATTGGCCATAAAGTTCAATTATTCTCAATAATTGTTTTTCTGTAATAATAGAATTTGGAGCGACTCTAGCTTGCCAAAATATTTTAGGAATATTCCTAATATTTTTAGGTGTCAATAAGCATTGAGAAAAAATTTTGTTTACATAAACCCAATTCTGATTTCCCAATCGGCGTTCCTTAAAAAACCCAAAATCTGTTTTATTATATTCACTGCTCCATTTCTCCAAATCTCTCCATACCCAATCAATTTGATCAATTCTGCCTATATATGTTTCATTAATTTCATTTAGGCGTAAAAAATGGTTGAAAGACGGAAAAAAAGAGTTTATCCTAAAATTTACTGGGCGGTCTGTTAATGATATCACAAATGAAATCAAATAGCCAAGATAAAATGGATATACTATTTGATAAGTAGGGCTAAAAATGGAAATTTGATCTATGAATTGGTTATCCTTTTTATTTAATTGAAAAACTAACGTTTCATATGTTTTCCATCTTCTTGCAACTAAAGCAAATTTTTCCATAAAATTATCCAATAACTTGGTGCCTGGAAACTCGCCTTTTAATGCAGTACAAAAGTCCTTCCAACTTTTTTCTTCTGTAGTAAATCCGAAATGCTTTATCCCTAGTTCCGAAATTTGCTTTTGAGTTATATATAAAAAAACTTCATTACCCGCTTCATTAGGATTAAAAAAAAATTCACCAATCGCATGGTTCCATTGAAGATATTTCATAGTATATTAATTATTCATCCCCATATTTTATCTGTGTAATAATTTATTAAGCACAATTAATCGAAGTAAGTAAATAACCGCTTAAAAATACTGAAACACTTCTCAACCCCCTACTTTTTACAAATCTTTCATCATATTCACTATTTATAGTGAATCCTTTTACAAAAAATGCAGCGTTTTTCTCAATTTCCTGCATTTTTTGCATGCCAAACTCTCCCTCAAAACCGAAGAAACAAAATCATCCCAATAAATTTCAATGATTTTTAACCCACTACTTCCATCTCCATCCTCGAAATATCAATAAGTACAGCCTCCAACTCCTCCATCCCATCCATCGTCACCAACAAATTCCGATAATGTTTAATATTAGGAATCCCCTTAAAATAGTTCGTATAATGCCTCCGCATCTCCAAAATGCCTAATACCGGGCCTTTCCATGCTATGGATTGGAGGAGGTGTTCGCGGCAAAAGGATACGCGTTCTTCGAGGGTGGCGGGGGGGAGTTCGGTACCGGTGGCTAGGAAATGTTTTATTTCGCGGAAGATCCAGGGCTGACCGATGGCGGCACGGCCTATCATTACGCCGTCGACACCGTAGCGGTTTTTCATTTCGAGGGCTTTTTGAGGGGTGTCCACGTCGCCGTTGCCGAAAATGGGAATGGTGATCCTGCTGTTATTTTTTACTGCACCAATTAAGGTCCAGTCGGCAGCACCTTTATACATCTGAGCGCGGGTGCGGCCGTGGATGCTGAGGGCTGCTATACCTACATCCTGGAGACGTTCGGCAACTTCTACTATGTTTTTGGAACTGTCGTCCCAACCGAGGCGGGTTTTTACTGTTACGGGTAATTTTGATCTTTTTACAATGGATTCGGTGAGGCGGATCATGCGGGGAATGTCGCGAAGAATACCGGCACCACCATCTTTACACACTACTTTTTTTACCGGACAACCGAAATTGATGTCGATGAGATCGGGATTAACCTCCATGATCATGTCGACACATCCTTCCATAACTTCTATGTCTGCGCCAAAAATTTGGATGCCAAGAGGGCGCTCTTCCTCGTAAAACTCAAGTTTTTTGAGACTTTTTTCGGCGTTTCGGATGAGTCCTTCGGTGGAGATGAACTCGGTGTACATAACATCTGCCCCCAACCTTTTGCACAAAACGCGAAAAGGCGGGTCACTTACGTCCTCCATGGGTGCGAGGAGGAGGGGGAAGTCGGGGAGTTGTATGTTGGCGATCTTGGTCAATACTTTTTCGTTGAAACCTGGTAAGTCTTGTTTAAGTTCTTTTGGATAATTTCCGTTCCCCGGAGATTTATCTTTTTTTTGGACAATAGTGAAAAGACCTAACAGGTTGTATAGTCGTTGTATTTTTACGCAAAATTACGAAGTTATAGGATGTGGGGCAGTATTAAACAAATTCCATGGTTGGGGCAGTTCCTGATTTTGATCGGATTATATCTGATCGGGGAGTATGTTTTTTTAATGTTGGCCATTGGTTTAATTGATATGATTTATCCCGGAATAAATTTTATGGAATTTATTACTTCCATGAATAATATTACTTCGGCAGATCAGGTAACAGCTCAACAAGCAGATGCATTAAAAATATATCAGTTCATTACTTCCTTTGGCAGATTTTTATGTGTTGCCTTGTTTTTTTTATATTTGATGGGAGAAAATATTATTTCTTATTTGCAACTCAATAAAAAATTAAAATTTAATTCTGCTATATATATTCTTCTTCTGTTTTTTGCTTCTGTTTCGGTAATAAGTATTATTAATGAATGGAATCAAAACATACCTTTCCCGGCAGATATGAAAGATGCAGAAATAAGTATGCGTAAAATGGAAGATCAGGCGCAAATATTTTCGGAAGTGTTTTTAAATACAGCCACCATTCAGGGATTGATCATTAATATTTTATTGATTGGAGTATTGGCCGCAGTGGGAGAAGAAATATTTTTCAGAGGATTATTGCAAAATCTTTTTTTAAAAGGAACAGGAAATGCTCATGTGGCAATTTGGATCTCAGCTTTTTTATTCAGTTTTATACATTTTCAATTTTTCGGTTTTTTCCCCAGAATGTTGTTGGGAGCCATGATAGGATATTTATTTTATTGGAGCGGAAGTTTGTGGGCAGCCATACTTGCACATTTTATAAATAATGTGGTTTCTGTAATCGCCTACTATCTTGTGAATACAGGTGTTGTGGAAGAAAATGTTGCAGAACAATCGAATCTAGTGGCAGCTTTGATATCGGTTCCACTGGTAATAATATTATTAATTATTTTTAAGCGGAATGAAAAGGTTAACTTAGCAGGCAATGGAACAGGACTGGATGATGGTGTACTCGACAATGGATAAATTCCACGCCATGTATATTAAAGAAATGCTGGAGGAAGAACTTATACTTGTAGTACTTTTTAATAAAACGGAAGGACCCTACGCTCAAGGAATATTACAGGGCGAAATAGAACTCTATGTTCACTATAAACAAGCAGAAGCAGCATTGGAATTTATCTATAATTTACCCGAATGAATAATTTAGTTTTGAGAATTATTACTGCACTGATTGGTGCAGGTGTTATTATTGGAAGTATTTTTTTTAGTGCATGGAGTTTTGCAATTGTGTTTATGGTGATTGCAGTATTCACACATTATGAATATATTAAAACCATTCGCCATACAACCAACAAATCTCCTAAATTTGAATTAGTTTATTCCTTATTTGTGGGATTATATTTTTTATTTATAAGAAACAGTCCCTATTTAATTGACTATAATATTTTCAGTATTATAGATGAATTCTGGATGGTTTTAATTATCGGATTTATGATCGCAGAATTATTTTATAACCGCGAAAACCCCTTTCAGCAAATTGGATTAAATATTCTTGGAATTTATTATATTCCATATGCTTTTGCCACCTTTATTCAAATTGGAGTTGGCCCGGAACAACCGGTTAACCTTTGGTTCGTGATCGGTCTTTTATTCATGGTCTGGTTCAACGATTCCTTTGCGTATTTTGCAGGCAGATTATTCGGGAAACACAAATTATTTGAGCGTATTTCACCGAAAAAGACCTGGGAAGGTTTTTTTGGTGGAATGTTGATGACAATAGGCTGTTCCATAGGGCTCAGCTTCATTTTTTCGGAATTATCGATGATTCAGTGGATCATTTGGGCTGTTGTAGTTGTGTTTTCGGCCACCCTGGGCGATCTGGCGGAATCTCTGTTAAAACGCAGTATTCACATCAAAGACAGCAGTTCTTTATTACCCGGACACGGCGGTTTTCTCGATCGTTTTGATGGTTTTGTGCTGGCAGTTCCCTTCTCGGCGCTGTATTTGTCTATTTTATCTTTCTTTAACTACCTGACACTCTGAGGGAACAATTTTCGACCTCAAATTGTATTACCTTTGCATTCCTTAAACTTAATAGGAATAACAAATGCTGAAATTAATACATAGGGAAGGGCGCAAGATCATCATCGCCTTTTTAGTATTTCTGGTTTTACTCAATTTTTCTATTCATTACTTTTTCCCCGAGGAACGCTTATTACACGCGTTGTTGCTGATCGCATCGCTAGGTGGAATACTGTTTGTAATGATGTTTTTCCGCAATCCGAAACGCCGTTTGTTTATTGAAGAAGGTGCGATTATCGCTCCCGCCGATGGTAAGGTGGTTGTTGTGGAAGAAACCACAGAAGGAGAATATTTTAAAGATCGCCGTTTACAGATATCTATTTTTATGAGCGTGAAAAATGTTCACATTAACAGAAACCCGATAAGCGGTCAGGTTAAATATTTTAAATATCACCCGGGAAAATACCTTTTGGCCTGGAACCCCAAATCGTCGACAGATAATGAAAGAACAACCTTTGTTATTGAAGATGAGGATGATAATGTGGAGATCATGATGCGCCAAATCGCCGGAACGGTAGCAAGAAGGATCAAATTTTATGTGGAAGAGGGCGACGAAGTTACCCAGGGAAGCGAGATCGGGTTCATCAAATTTGGTTCGCGGGTTGACCTTTATCTTCCTTTAGATTCAAAGGTGGAAGTTAAAATAGGCGAAAAAGTTAAAGGTGGTCAAACAGTGATCGCAAGAGTTGTTCGAAATAAATAAAAACAGTATCTTTAATTAATAAATACTACTACTATGAAAAAAATATTATCGATTGCAGTTGTAATGGCTTTTGGAATTACAGTTTCTTTTGCTCAATCAGCAACTTCTAATGCAACAACTTCTACCCCAAAAGAGGAAGTTCAGGTTGCAAGTCCTGTAGTAAAAGCAGTAGATGTAAATGCTACGGAAGCAAAATGTGCTCCAGTTGCAGGAAAATCATGTTGCAATGGTGCAAGTAAAGCATCTGCAATAACAAGTGGTGTTGGTGCCGATGTAAATAATACAACTGCGGTTTCAGCAGAAAAAAGTTGCCAAACAATTACGGTTGGCATGAGTGCAGCAAAACCGGAAACAAGTACGGTTCCAGTTCCGGAGAAATAAATCACCCCCTGGCCCCCTCGAGGGGGGAGGATCACCAGGGTGCCTCTCGTCACCCCGTATACCCTTGCTAGTGTGGTTATTTTTCCTTGGGTTGACGTTTGATTTTTCGTTTCTTTATTGTTAATAATTCAGGGTTGTTTTTTTCTTGAATTTCTATCCATTCTGAAATTGATCTCATTACTTTTATAGTATCTCCTAATATTTCCTGGTCGCTGAACCGAATAACAGTATAACCCAATTCATTTAATCGTTTTGTTCGTTTTTCGTCTCTTTCGAAACTTCCTTCCGCTTGATGTGTAATGCCGTCTGCTTCAATTATTAATTTCAAATCTTTACAAAAGAAATCTGCGATATAAATGTCAATTGGCCGCTGACGTAGGAATTTGTATTCCATCATTTTTCTACTGCTTAAAACATGAACCCACAAAACATCTTCTGATTTAGTAGAATTTTTTCGATTTTGTTGCGAAAATTTTTTAAGATTTTTATTGTAATAGTTATTAAGGGCCATAAGTAAAATTATGGATCCGACATTGAAAATTAAATAGTTTAATGATTTTTTTTAAAAATAGTCGTGTGAGAATTTTGGGACGGGAACATCACCCCCTAACCCCCTCAAGGGGGATTTTCCCCCTTGAGGGGGCAAGGGGGTGATGTTACAACAAACCCGTTAATTCCTTTAGATTTGTTACTGCTTTAAAACCATTTTCATTCACCCTGTTTTCTGGATTAAACCATATAAATTCCATTCCGGCATTTATCGAACCAATGCCATCGGCGTCGGGGGAATCGCCGATGTAGAGGCAATGTTCGGGTTTGGTGTTAATTATTTGTATGGCGTGATCAAATATTTTTTTGTCGGGTTTTAATGCCTGGGCACTTTCGGCGGTGGTTACAGAGGAAAAATATTTCATTAAACCGGTGTTATTCAATTTAAAATATTGCACCTCTTCAAACCCATTGGTGATTATATGCAATAGATATTTCGTTTTTAAATAATCTAATGTTTCCAATGCAAAGGGAAGTAAATCTTTTTGATTGCGCGTGTGAAAAATATAATGATCGGCAGCATCACTTGCGAGTTTATAGGAATTAACTCCAAAATCGTTGAGTGTTATAAAAAATCGATTCAGGCGCACTTCTTCGCGCGAAACTTTTCCCAAGGCATAATCCTGCCATAAATATTCGTTGCGAAATTTATATTGTGTATGAAATTTTTCGAAATCGGTTATTCCTTTTTTCTCCAATTCAAATTGTGCATATATTTCTGTAAGAATGCGTTTGGAGTTTCCATTAAAATCCCAAAGTGTATTGTCGAGATCAAAAATTACATGCTGAATATTATTCATTAATTAAATTTTATAGGATGGAACTTACCGGTATTCAATTCCGTTTTAAAACTTTTTGCAGCATCGGCAATTGCTTTGTTTACTGGAATAAAATCGTATTGCAATAAATCAACTATTTTTTTATTATCGTAATTCACTTTTTTATTTGCGATCGAGGCTGTCTGTTTTGTTACCGATGGCTCCGAACCATTAAAAAGTGATTTAAACCATTCGGTTCTCCAGGCGAGGGAGGATAATAATTTTCCTGCCTTAACCGTTGGACCTGTTACATGAAGTTCTTTAGCAATTGTGGTTAAAAAATCGCGATAAGAAACATTTTCGCTATTTAAAATAAAACGTTCATTGGTGATATCACTTTCCATAAGGGCGTAAACTATTTTCACCACATCGCGAACATCCACATAACCTGTTTTGCCTTCTGTGTAATATTTGAACCCGTTATTTACCGTGGTGAATAATTTACAGGAACCACTATTCCAATTTCCCGCTCCAACAATAATGGATGGATTTACAATTACTGCGTTTAATCCCTCGGCAATACTTCTCCAAACTTCGCGTTCTGCTAAAAATTTACTTACAGAATAATCGGAGCTGAGATTTTTTCTTTCCCAAGGAGTTTGTTCAGAAACAACTTCATTATCTTTTCCTGTTTTACCTAAAGCTGCAATGGAACTTATATATACCAGTTTTTTAATATTATTATCCAAAGCAATATTTACCACATTGGCAGTGCCTTCCACATTCACCTGCATTAAAAGATCTTTATTTCTTTTTGAATAGGAAATAATTGCTGCACAGTGATAAATTTTATCAATGCCGGCAACTGCCTCTTCCAAACTAAACATATCCAAAATATCGCCATCCATCCATTCTATTTTATCGGCAATATCTTCCAATAAACGCATGTTACTTTCCGGTCTTTTTATTGCACGCACTTTTTCGCCCTTCGATAATAAATATCTGCAGAGGTAAGATCCCACAAGTCCGTTTGCTCCTGTAACCAGTATCAAAATAGTACAATTATTTTATGGATAATAAATAATTTCATCAATTCACATTTACAATATCTCCGCCGCTCACAGCAATTCGCGCTCCGGTAACGGAAGGTAAAAAATTAGGTTTGTTCTCCCATCTCAACATGCCCATTAAACACATGGCTATTGCTTCTTTAAATTGAATAGTCGTATTATCCGGCAAGGTAATTTTAATTCCGCATAATTGTTCTATCCTCCTTAATAAATAAGAATTATAAGCTCCGCCACCGGTAACCAACAAACTATAAATATTTTTAGGAATATTTTGCGAATCAATTTGTTTATTTATAATTCGCGAAATCTGATATGCAATATGTTCGGTGGCAGTTGCAAGTTTATCAGTAGGATAAATTGTATAATTTGACAATATGGGAAAGAAATTATCTCTTATAAAATTATTATCCATAGATTTTGGGAAAGGAAGATCAAAATAATCAAACGCATTTAATTCTCTCAAAAGCGCTTCGTTTATTTTTCCTGTTCTTGCCATGGACCCTTCATCATCATATTCCAATCCTATTTGTTGAGCACAAAAATTCAATAGCTGATTTGCGGCACAAATATCAAATCCAATTCTTTTCCCATTTTCCTCAAAAGAAATATTTGCAATTCCACCAATATTTAAACATGCAGAATATTCAGGGAAAAACAAAACATCAGCAATAGGAACCAGCGGTGCGCCCTGACCTCCTGCATCCATATCTGCCTGTCGGAAATTACATATCACCGGGCAATTTAACTCCTTCGCCATAATTTTTCCATTTCCTATCTGGCAGGTAATATTTTTTTCCGGAAAATGAAAAATGGTATGTCCGTGAGATGCAATGAAGTCAGGTTTTTCAATATTATTATCCTCCATAAAAGTTTTGATACTTATTGAAGATAACTCATCAAATAAAACATGTTCATTTTCGTAATCCTTTGCAATACTCACTTCGATATTGGCAAGAATATTTAGAATTTCCTGAGGGTATGGAAAGGTATCGGATGCTAAAACTTTAAAGGAATAATTGGGTTCAGATCGCATTTCACAATATACCACGTCCAACCCATCGAGTGAAGACCCCGACATTGTTCCGATAATATAATATACATGAGGTGGGTTCAATTAATTATTTATTTTTCAGGGTAACAACATACTCTGCAACTTGTTGTATCTCTGCGGGAGTAAGCTGACCTTTCCAGGAGGGCATGCCTTTTCGTCCTTCAATTATTACTGACTTGATCTGTTCCACATTTAACATCGTAATTTTCAGGTTAGCGGCACCACTTAATCCTAAATTGCCATCATTTCCATGGCATAATCTACAAGATTTTACATATACTGCTTTTCCCGGTGATTCCTCTGTTTTAACTAAATCTGCATTATCAGCAGGAGTTTTTTTTGAGCAATTATAACCTATAAAAGCTGAGCATATCACAAAAAAAATAAGTAGCTTTTTCATCCTGAATAAATTCAGTGCAAAGCTACTTATTCGTTTATGAATAGTATTAAATATTATCTCACCAAGGTGATATTTCCCTGACGTTGGAAAAATTCACCACCTAAACCAATTGCTCTAACAAGATAAACATAAGTACCCATTTCAGCTTCTTTGCCTTCAATGGAGCCATCCCAACCGCCATTAATATCCTGTGTGGAAAATATAATTTCTCCCCAGCGATTAAAAATGGTATATTCAAGTAATTCGCCTACCTCGTGATTTAAAACAAATATTTCATCGTTAATACCATCACCATTTGGAGAGAATGCACTTGGCACTTCCACTATGGTGACCTGGTTCACGAATATTGTGACGGTATCCGTTTCGGAACATCCGTCGGGACTTGTTACAGTTAAAAGGAAAGTAGTAGTTTCAGCTAATTCAACGGTAGGATCGGCAATGGTTAAACTGCTGATATTAGCCGGAATAATGATAGGATTTTGTGGGAACCAGAAAAAAGATCCTACTCCGGTACCATCTAAGGTAAAGGTTTCCAAATATTCAACTGTTTGGTCGGGGCCTGCGTCTGCGAGCGGTAATTCACCTATATAAATTTCAGCGCTAATGGTATCAGAACATCCGTTTGTAGAAAACGCGATCAGAGTAACAGTATATGTTCCGGGTGCATCATAAAAATGAGAAGGATCATCTTCTGTGCTTGTTTCACCATCTCCAAAATCCCAGGCATAACTGCTAATTGAACCAGTAGTGATAGTAGTAAGATTTTCAAATTCTGCCGGTTCATTCTGACATACGTCAGCAACTTCGAAATCAACATCAGGTCCGGGTTCGACCAAAATATCGTAGGAAATAATGGATTCGCAGCCTTTGTCGGTTGTAACGGTAAGAATTACTGTATATGTTCCTCCATCTGCATATTCATGTTCAGGATTTTGTTCCGTAGATGAAAATCCATCAGCAAAATTCCAGGTCCAGCTATCGATAATTCCCGCTTCGGTGGAATTTGACAAATCGGTAAAAACAACCGGAGTTCCTGAGCATCCTGCTGTAAAGTCGTAATCAGCCGTAAGTACATTATATATCTTTATGGTTGCTATAAACGTATCAGCGCAAACGAAGCCAGGTACCGCTATAAGCGTTACAGTATAAGTTCCGGTATCGCTATAGGTATGCGTTGGTTCAAATTCTGTTGAAGTTGTTCCATCCCCAAAATCCCATAAATATTCATCTGCACCGGTGCTGGAGTTTGTAAACTCTATGGTATAATCTTCGCAATCAAGAATTATAGGTTCGGTGGCTGCAGCAACAAGGGGTTCACATTCCTGAATATTGAATTGATAATCACGATAATATGTTTCCAATAAAACGCCATCACGGTATTCATCCACTGCAATACCTACCACATATCTTCCTGCAGCGGTTGGAGTGCCGGTCAAAAATCCTGTTTCTGAATCTATAGCCATTGCCGGCGAAGCAGTAACCTGATACGATTCACTAAAACCAGCGGTCCATACAATATTACCGAATGGCAAACCTTCCGGAGGGCAAGGTTGTGGTCCGGCACCAACACCAACCGGATAAGCTCCGATGTAAGGTGTAAAAAATCTATAAACCAAAGAATCACCGTCAGGGTCTACTGCCGAATTATCATATGTAATTGGAGTTCCTATGCAAATTGCAGTTGGTGGCAGACCGATGAATTCCGGTGAGCTGTTACAACCAATTAAATTAGTGGGCACAAAATGGGCAAAATAAGTAGAACCAACTTCCTCAGGTGTTTCTATATTCACAATGCTAGGATTTCGGCAACATCTCTGATAAACAAGATCATAGGCTTCTTCATTTGATGGAAGTGTGATATTAAAAGTATAAACACCCTTTTCAATACATAAGCCCGGAGGTATTACAAGGCAGGGGTCAGGAGATATTACGTCAATAGGTGTTACCACAGGTGCTCCGGTATATATGGTATTTACAAGCAATCCTGCTTCATTGTAAAGTCCTAAGCAAGCGGGGTTGTCGAACAAGGCTCCACCGGCTGCACAATCGCGGTATAGAATGAGTTTGACCTGATAAAGATTATCGCCTAAACAAGTATAACTCATTTCACCCCCAACAATATGTGTTGCGTAAGTTTTAAAAGAAATAAATGAAAAGGCAAAGAGGAGTAAAAAAATTTGTTTTTTCATCACTGGTTATTATAAGATATAAAATTAAATAAAATTATGGTTATCTCAAAAGGGTAACGTTACCGCTCAAAGATTGCAAAATTTCGTCACATTTTGTCCAAATTTTGTAAATATAGGTTCCAATTTCCTGTGGTTTGCCATTTCCATCAGTTCCATCCCACCCATTCACAAGATTATTGGTTTCAAAGATACGTTGCCCCCAGCGATTATAAATTTCCATACTTACGAGTTGATCATCACCTGAGGTAATGAGTCTGAAATTATCATTAACCCCATCGCCATTAGGTGAAAAGGCATTTATATCTACAAAATGAAAGCAACTCGGAATTACATACACCAGCGCAGTATCAACATCTGTGCATCCTGCTTTATCAGTTCCGGTTACAATATATTGCACGGTGGAAGGAGGTGTGGCAACAGGATCTGCAATGGCCGGATCAGTTAGTCCAAAAGGAGGTTCCCAAATATAATTGGAGGCCCCAACAGCCCACATTTGTACGGGATGACCGGAATATACAATTGTATCAACGCCAACTTCAACATTTGGGGCAGCCAAAACATTTACATTTACCATTACAGTATCTGCAGAACATTGGTCGTATACCACTACGTAATATATAGTTGGGGTTGTAGGAAAAACATAGGGGTTTGACAGTGCATCATCACTAATATTTTCTGGTGGATACCACTGATAAAAGGTTCCACCACCCGCAATCAATTGAACACTATCACCTTCACAAATGGTTACATCGGCAATTGGAGATGCCACAACTGGTTCGGGAACTATAATGATATCGGTTATGGAATCAACACAACCATAATTGCTCGTTGCCGTAAGTGTAACAGTATAAATTCCCGCAGTATCAAAATAATATTCAAAAGATTCTCCTGAAAAATAATTATCCGGATCCACTTCCCACTGCCAATCTACAATTTCGTTTCCGATCATGATAACACTTGTACTGTAGACAGTTCCCACCTCTTCTAAACATGCTCCCTCCGAATTAAACAGGGCATTTGGCAAAGAATAAATTTTAATGGTATCATAAATTTCTGCAACACAACCCACACTATTTTCTACGGTGAAAATCAGCATATAATTACCAGGCTCATCATAAGTATATTCGGGGTTTTGTTCGGAGCTGCCTCCCCCATCTCCATAATTCCATTGCCAGCTTGTTAGAGTTCCAAAATCGGTGACCGAAAGATCTGTAAATTGAACAGGGGTTTTTGCGCAGGCCGGATCAAAATCTATCGTGGGAATTAAATGCGGATATATGCTAACTGTTGCGAAAGTGGTATCAGAACATGTTTGTCCGGGAAAAGCGATCAGGCTTACGATATAAGTACCAGTGTCGGGATAGGTATAAGTTGGAAATTCCTCTTCACTCACATCAGTGGTAATTCCATCAACGCCAAAATCCCATAAAAATTCATCGGTTCCATAACTCCAGTTTTCGAAGTGTATGGTAAAATCGGTGCAATTATTAATTTCTCCGGGTAATGATGCCACTAAAGTAGGTTCGCAATCGGTGATATTAAATTGAAAATCGCGGTAATGTGTATTTATCAAAACTCCTGCTCTGTATTCTTTTACGGCAATACCTACAACAAATTGACCTAAGGAAGTTGGTGTTCCCGACAAAAAACCAGTGGTGGAATTAATAGAAAACGCAGGATCCGATTCAATGGGATAAGTATAACTGTATGGTCCGTAAAAATTAACTTCTTCAAAGGGAGGTCCCGGTGCAGGAGAAGGGTCTGGCACATCGTAAGTGGCGCCGTTCAGGGGATGAAACCATTCGTAAACCAACACATCGCCATCGGGATCGGTAGCGGAATGGTCGAAATTAAAGGGAAAATTTGCACAAATAACAATTGGGGGGAAATTGCTGAACCTCGCACTGGAGTTTATTACTGTTCCCGGGTCGGGAATATGTTCGGTATAGGTTGCTCCTGTGGCAACGGGATCTACGATATTTATAATGGTTGTATTTCGGCAACAACGCTGATATACAAGATCGTAACCTCCTACACTGGGCGGAAGGTTGATATTTCCGATATAAATTGCCTCCTGAATACAAAGGTCGGGAATGTAGGTAATACAAGGATTTGTGAGATCCGGATCCAGATTTTCGGAGCCGGGAAAAAACACTACAAGGCTGTCGACAAGCGCTCCTGCTGCATTGTAGACATAAATTTGAAGTGGATTATCGAAAGGTGCCGCCTCAGCAGCAGAACAATCGCGATATAATTTGAGTTTTATTTCAAAATTATTTCCTGTGAGACGAGTGTAAATCATTTCACCCCCGATAATATGATAGGCAAATACACTATACCCTGAACACAACACAAAAAATAATATGACCAATCGCCTTCCCAAATCCTGAATTTAAAGTTTTAAAGTTAATTAAGTTAACGATGTATAGTGTTAAAATTTATCATAAAATTGTAAAGAAAGGAGCCTGAAACAAAAGTACTTTTAAGTTGATTTAACTTTTTATTATGTTTTCAATTTTTATCTTAGCGTTTCATTGCATTGGATAGACGCAGCACCGTTCACACCCGTTGCCTGAAAAGCGCTAACCAAGCTCCAAAAAAAATTTATGAAAAAATACTTTTTATTGATCATTGCGGGATTGTTTTCTATTTCCGGTATTACTCAAACTACCTTTCCTGTAAATGGTGTTTTTGATGTGCGGGAAAAAACCTATGCATTAATAAATGCAACACTAATTATCGATCCAAATACAAAAATTGAGAACGGAACTCTCGTGATAAGAGATGGAAAAATTGTTGATGCGGGTAATGTTGTCGCACCAAAAGATGCAGTGATTATTGATGCGAAAGGAAAATTTATTTATCCTTCTTTTATCGATCTGGATGCTGATTATGGTATTCCATCAAAAATAAATCCTCCTTCAGGCCAGGGACCACAAATGGAAAATAATTTTAATACCGCATTAAACTGGAACCAGGCGATTACACCTGAATTTAATGCATATGAAAATTTCGCTCCCGATACCTCTAAAAATAAATCATTTAGAAATATCGGGATCGGGGCAGTTATTACTCATCGCAACGATGGTATCATGCAGGGAACCGGTGCATTGGTTTTAATGGGAAATGAAGCTGCGGGAAAAATGTTGGTAAAGGAAAAAGTAAGTGACCATTATTCTTTCAGAAAAGGAAGTTCCACACAAAATTATCCTTCCTCCGAAATGGGTAGTATCGCATTATTGCGTCAAACATTTTTAGATGCTGATTGGTATGCAAAAGGAGGAAACGTAGCAGAGAAAAATATTGCACTCGAATCAATCAATCAAAATAAAACTTTGATACATTTTTTTGATACACGCGATAAACTTGAAATTATGCGTGCCGATAAAATTGGTGATGAATTTAATATTACATTTATTATAAGAGGAAGTGGTGATGAATATCAGCGTATCAGTGAAATTAAAAATACAAATACAACATTAATTATACCGGTAAATTATCCCAAAACTCCCGACGTAAGTGATCCATTCGATGCGGAATTACTATCTATGGCTGATCTGAAAAACTGGGAAATGGCTCCGGCTAATTGCAGTTATTTAGAAAAACAGGGGATACAATTTTGTATAACTTCCTCAGGGCTGGAAAATAAAAATGACTTACTTAAAAATGTGCGCAAGGCAGTGTTATATGGATTGACAGAAAAAACTGCCTTGGCAGCATTAACTACAACACCGGCTCAATTAATTAATGCACAAAATGAATTAGGCACGCTCACAAAAGGCAAAATTGCGAACTTCATTATTACTTCCGGAAATATTTTTGAGGAGGAAACTGTTATATATCAGAACTGGGTGAATGGTCAACAATATATCATTCAAAATCCATTAGAGAATGATATGCGGGGAATTTATAAATTCAACATTGATAACAGGATCTACGGTTTAGTGATAAAAGGAAAAAAGGATGCACCTGAATTTGCTGTAATTAAAAATACGGACACTGTTAAAGCTTCCGGAAATATAAATAATGAAAATATTTCTATCTCTTTTACAGATGGAACTGAAAACATAAGACTTACCGGATGGATAAAAGAAAAATCGTTTTCAGGACAAGGTCAAATAAATGAAAAATGGATAAACTGGAAGGCAGAATTTACGAATGTTTATGCCGAGAAAAAAGAGGATAAAAAAACAGATAGTTTAATACAAACCGGAACTGTTATTTATCCTTTCACTGCCTATGGCTGGTCAGAAAAACCAAAACAAAAAGAAATTTTAATTACGAATACCACCATTTGGACCAATGAAAGTGAAGGAATATTAACAAATTATGATGTATTGATCTCGGGTGGTAAAATATTAAAGATCGGAAAAAATATTTCCGCCAAAAACGCCACTATTATTGATGGAACAAATAAACATCTCACGGCAGGAATAATTGATGAACACTCACATATAGCAATTTCTGACGGAGTTAACGAAGGCACTCAATCGAGTAGTGCGGAAGTGCGCATCGGAGATGTGGTGGATTGCGATGATATAAATATTTATCGTCAGTTAAGTGGCGGGGTTACCAGTTCACATTTATTGCATGGTTCGGCAAATGCAGTGGGAGGACAAACACAATTAATAAAATTGCGATGGGGACTTTCACCCGAAGAAATGAAATTTCAGAACTGGGATGGATTTATAAAATTTGCTTTGGGAGAAAATGTTAAACAAGCGAATTGGGGCGATTATAATACTATTCGTTTTCCGCAAACAAGAATGGGTGTTGAGCAGGTATATGAGGATATTTTTACGCGTGCCGAGGAGTATATCATCGCTAAAAAAGATGTAAATAAATTAACAAGAACTGATCTTGAATTAGAAGCCATAGCAGAAATTCTACAGGAAAAAAGATTTATCACTTGCCATAGTTATGTGCAGAGTGAAATTAATATGCTTATGAAGGTTGCTGATAAACACAATTTTACGGTAAACACTTTTACACATATTTTGGAAGGATATAAGGTTGCAGATAAAATGAAGGCTCATGGTGCCGGGGCTTCTTCGTTCGCCGATTGGTGGGCATATAAATATGAGGTAATGGAGGCAATCCCGCAAAACCCGGCAATTATGCATAATGAAGGTGTAATTACGGCTATCAATTCTGATGATGCCGAAATGGCAAGACGGTTAAATCAGGAAGCTGCAAAATCGATAAAATATGCAGGGATGAATGAAGAGGATGCATTAAAAATGGTGACACTAAATCCAGCGAAATTATTGCATGTTGACGATAGGGTTGGAAGTATTAAAGAAGGAAAAGATGCGGATATCGTATTATGGAGCGATAATCCTCTTAGTATTTATGCAATAGCGGAAAAAACAATGGTGGACGGAATAATTTATTACGATCGTTCTGCAGATGATCTTTTACAGGAAAACATGAGAAAGGAACGCAATCGCATTATTACTAAAATGATAGCAGAGAAAAACGGAGGAGCTGCAACAATCCCTGTAGTTGGAAAAGAACATAAATTGTATGATTGCGAAGATGTGGAAGATCACATGCAAGGAAATTGATAATTTTTATAAACGAGAAATTTGAACACTATAAATAATACAAAATGAATATACCATTTAATAATATACGATATATAATGACAATAGCGCTACTTAGTGTATTTTTTACACTATCAGCTCAAAAGGTTCCGATTGTAATTTCCAATGCGATGGTGCATGTTGGAAATGCCAGTATAATTGACAACGGAATGGTAATAATTCAGGAAGGCATTTTACAATATGTAGGTCCTAAAAAAGAATCCGGTTACGACGATAATACCGCAACGATGATAGATGCCAGTGGCAAACATATTTATCCAGGTATTATCGCAATGAATAACCAACTTGGTTTGAAGGAAATAGAGGCTGTGCGGGCAACAAGGGATGCTTATGAGGTTGGTCAATTCAATCCGAATATCCGATCAATTATTGCATATAATACTGATTCTAAAGCAATTGCGACACTCAGAACAAATGGAATTTTATTGTCGCAGGTAATTCCCGATGGAGGAATAATTTCCGGACAAAGCTCTGTTGTAAAATTATCGGGATGGAATTGGGAGGATGCCGCAGTTAAAATGGATAATAATATGCATATGTATTGGCCGGGATATTATGGTTATGATTATATAAAAGGAGAATATAAAAAGAGCGATACTTATGATAATGAAGTGATAGCAATAAAAAACTTTTTTGATGAAGCAAAAGCATATTGCAACAGCACTGATCATGCAGTAAAAAACTTGCGTTTTGAATCCATGCGGAAAATTTTCAGTGCGGAACAAAAATTATTTATTGATGCAAACGACGCAAAACAAATTATTGGTGTAGTTGATTTTGCAAAACAATATCAGATAAAAATTGTGTTAGTTGGAGGCAGACAAAGTTATCGCGTATTGGATCTTTTGAAAGAAAATAACATTCCGGTGTTGTTGGAATGCACGCATGAACTTCCCGGCCTGGAAGGTGATCCTGTTGAACTTCCTTACAAATTACCTTCCATTTTATTAAAGGCAGGAATTGAATGTGGCCTTAGTGTAAGTAATGAAGGAGGAAGTTTTTGGAATATGCGCAATCTGCCTTTTGATGCGGGTACGGCGGCGGCATATGGAATAACAAAAGAGGATGCATTAAAAATGATCACACTTACCAATGCAAAATTATTGGGAATTGAAAAAAATTACGGAACTCTGGAAACAGGAAAAAGTGCAACTTTATTTATAAGTGAAGGTGATGTTTTAGATATGCGAACAAGCAGGATCACCAATATTTATATCAATGGTGAAAAAACTCAGGTTACAAACTGGCAAACTGATCTTAGTAAGAAGTATGAGCAGAAATATGGTATAGAGATCACTGAGTAGATCGCGGATTTTAATGGGATTGCACGGATTTCGCGGATTTAAAATTATTTAATCCCATAATACAAACCTCTGCAATCTCTGCTCCTCTGCGAACCCTGCGGGAAACTTCTTTCAAAAAAAAACCCGCCGTAGGCGGGTTTTTTTTTTGAAATGCGGAGAGACAGGGATTCGAACCCTGGATACCCTTTTGGAGTATACACACTTTCCAGGCGTGCTCCTTCAACCACTCGGACATCTCTCCTTCGAGCTGCAAAATTACATTTTAAACCTTGAATATTCGGGATACATTTGATTCTGTTGCTGCTAAAATGTCTGATTCTGAGAGTAAAAGTATCTCACTAAGCCTTTTCAGTACATGTTTAAGGTAGGATGGTTCATTTCGTTTGCCACGAAATGGAACCGGTGCCAGATAGGGTGAATCGGTTTCTAAAACCAGGTTGGGAAGATGTTCTTGTTTCAAAACTCTATCTAAACCTCCATTTTTAAAAGTAGCTACCCCACCTATTCCCGCATAAAATCCGAGCTCAATAATTTTTTCCAGTTGTTCAACGGAACCCGAAAAACAGTGGAAAATTCCTTGCAGGTTTTCATCCTTGTGTTTAGCGATTAGTTCAATACTATCGTCAACAGCATCGCGGGAATGAATGATGATGGGTAATTTGAATTTTTTTGCCAGCTGAATCTGATATTCAAATGCAGTTTTTTGTTCGGTAATTAAACTTTTATCCCAAAAATAATCGAGACCACATTCGCCTATGCCGTAGAATTTATATTTATCATCCAATAAATATTTTTCCATGAAGATGAGTTGAAATTCAAAATTCTCTTTTACACTGCAAGGATGAAGTCCCATCATTGGGAAACAATAATTATTTTCCACTAAACACAATTGCAACATCGGATCTATGGATTCTATGTCGATATTGGGTAAAAATATTTTTTTTACACCTGCTTCTTTTGCACGCAAAATTATTTCATCCCGATCGAGGTCAAATTCCGGTAAATAAATATGTGCATGCGTATCGGTCATCCAAAAATTATTATCTCTTCTTAAAATTCCATTTTATCGAAAACAAATCCTTCCTTCGAAAAATGTTCCAGTACCAAAGGAAGACTTTTTAATACCCTGTCTTTTGCTTTCACACTGTCGTGAAATACTACTATACTTCCATCCACAGCATTTTCAATCACATTTTTGGTGCATTTTGTTGCATCCAATTCCGTATCAAAATCTCCACTTAAAACATCCCACATGATGATCTTATAATGTTTTTTTAATTCCTGAATTTGCTGATATCCAATTCTACCATAAGGTGGGCGGAATAATTGTGTTGAATATTCCGCATTACAAAGTTTTACATCCTCCACATATTTTTCCAGATCCGTTTTCCAACCATTAAGATGGTGAAAGGTGTGATTGCCAATTGCATGTCCATCAATTTTAAGTTTTTCAAAAATATTTCTATTTTGACGGATATTTTCACCGATACAAAAAAAAGTGGCCGAGGCATTATAAGCTCTCAGCATATTTAATATTTCTTCCGTTACAAAAGGAATAGGACCGTCATCGAAACTGAGATATAATGTATTCTTCTTTTTAATATCCCAGATGAGACTAGGATATACCGTTTTTAAATAAAAAGGTGTTTTTACAAAATACATTGATGCAAACTTAGCCAAAATCGTGCGGGAATTAACAATTTGCTTACTTCCGAGTTATATTTTGATAACAGGCAGCTAATCAGTTTTAGGTAAAATGCGATAAAAATATTTGCATCTAATCTGCAATGATTAAGATTTCGGTTTTAAGGGGTTAAATTTGCACCAGTAATATTGATCATGGAGAAAAAAGTACGTTTGCGATATGCACCAAGCCCCACAGGTGCGCAACATTTAGGCGGAATAAGAACAGCCTTATATAATTATTTATTCGTAAAAAAAACGGGTGGATCGTTAATTCTGCGCATTGAAGATACTGACCAGGCGAGGTATGTACCCGGAGCGGAGGAATATGTGATCAACAGTTGTAAATGGGCGGGAATTGAATTTGACGAAGGTGTTCATGTGGGAGGACCTTATGCGCCTTATCGTCAAAGTGAAAGACAAGAGATATATAAAAAATATGTATACGAACTGATTGAAAAGGGAAATGCCTATTACGCATTTGATACTCCTGAAGAATTGGAAGAAATGCGAAATCGCATGACCGAACAGGGTAATCCTTCTCCTGCTTATGATCATATTACCCGTCAGTATATGAAAAATTCTGTAGCACTTTCTAAAGATGAGGTGGACAGAAGGCTCGCAAATGGAGATCCTTATGTTATAAGAATAAAAATGCCCCGCAACGAAGAAATTAAATTTAATGATCTTATTCGCGGTTGGGTAACTTTTAATTCATCACAATTAGATGATAAGGTATTATTTAAAAGCGATGGAATGCCAACCTATCATTTGGCAAATGTGGTGGATGATTATTTAATGAAAATAACGCATGTAGTGAGGGGTGAAGAATGGTTGCCAAGTGCTCCAACGCATGTTATGACCTATAAAATGTTCGGGTGGGAAAATGAAATGCCGCAGTTTGCGCATTTACCTCTTATATTAAAACCGGAGGGGAATGGAAAACTGAGCAAACGCGATGGAGATAAATATGGTTTCCCGTTATATTCATTAGATTGGAAAGAACAAGGTATTTCCGGATTAAAAGAAAAAGGATTTTTACCGGAAGCGTATATTAATTTTATCGCCTTTTTAGGATGGAATCCCGGAACGGATCAGGAAGTTTTCAGTAAGGAAGAATTAATTAACGCATTTAGTTTTGAGAGAATTGGAAAATCCGGTGCCAGGTTCGACCCTGAAAAGGCTAAATGGTTCAATCAGCAACATCTTAAATTAAAATCCGGGGCTGAACTTGCGGAACTTATCAAACCTTATCTTACGGAGAAAAATGTAATCGTTGACCACGACTATTTAATAAAGGTTTGCGATGCCATGAAAGAAAGGGCGGTTTTTATTCCCGATCTTTATGAATTGGGCACCTTCTTTTTTGAAGATATTACTAATTTTGATGAGGAAACCATTAAAAAGAAATGGAAACCTGAAAAAAAAGAAATCTTTGTAAATTTGATCGATAGAATAGAAGCAATTGCTAATTTTACAGAACACGAGATAGAAACATCTATTAAAGATTATATGAAAGAAAATAATTTAGGAATGGGTGAAGTGATGCCTATTTTTAGAGTAGCTTTGGCAGGTGGATTGCAAGGTCCCCCTGTTTTCACCATGATGGATGTTTTAGGGAAAAAAAAATCTGTTGACCGTTTGCATAATTCAATAAAAATATTTGATACCTTTCACTGAAAATTGCAGTAAACCATATGCCAAAGAAAAAACCTTTAGAAGGGAAACCCGAAGTTCACAAAGATCTTGATGGCTTCGAGATGAACATTAATGAATTTGGAGAGATAACCACCAATACGGATATCGACAAACTCAACAAATTCCTTAATAAGAATGTTGACGACAAAAAATTTAAGGGTCTCGATGAATTACCTTATGCCAAACTCGGTGATGATGAAGATGACGATGCTGAAGATACCAAAGAGGAAGCAGAAGATCTTACCGAAATAAGCGATGAGTTTGAAGAATTCCGTCAATTCAATGATAAGGATTTTAAAGACGAATTCGATTTCGACGACAAAGACGAAAAAGATGCATATGCCTTTGATGAAGGTAAACATATGTATGAAGATCTCGATGATGACGATACAGGTACTAAAAAGAAAAAAGGAAAGGACGATGACGACGAGGATGATTTTGAGGAAGAAGACCTGATAGATGATCTTGCAGACGAATTCGGAGAGGAAGACAATTACAATATTGATGATGGCGACCTCGACGACAAATATTGATCAAAAGGAACCAATACAGTGTTTTCAAATACTTATAAAGCGTCGGAATTCCGGCGCTTTTTTTATTTTAAAAATGTAAATAAAAATCGCGGGTCAATTGTTTGTATTCCTCAGTATAATTATTGAGGCCTTTATTTTCAATTAAAAGGTCAGTATTTATTGTTTCACAAGGATATTTTACGAACTCCACCAAAAAACGTTTTGGCGCCTTTCCTTCTTTAGTATATATCGTAGTTTTTCGTTTACAAAATAAACCTGACTTACTCATCAGAGTAATAAATTTTTTACCCTCCTCCACAGGCAAGATCAGGTTAAAACTTCCTTTATCTGTAAGGAATTTTATTGCTGCCTCTATTAAATATTCAAAGGGCATATGTTCTGCATCTCTTGCTTTTTTGCGCTGTTCATTATCAATTTTCCATCCCTTTATAAAGTAGGGAGGATTACAGGAAATAACATCATACTTTTTTTTATTTACTAGAATAAAATCCTGTAAAGCAATATGTTGTATATGGATCCTATTTTTCCATTCTGTATTTACCGCATTTCCCTTAGCCTGTAAAACAGCAGCCTCATCAATATCAATTGCAATAATAGAAGCCTCCTGAAATTTTTGTGCAAGCATCAAAGCAATCAATCCGGTTCCGGTGCCAATATCCAATATTGTAGAAACTTCTGTGTTTTTGGTGATCCAAGCTCCAAGCAATAGCCCATCAGTGCCCACCTTCATGGAAGTAATATCCTGATTGATCGAAAATTGTTTAAGTTGAAATATGCTCATGAGCCGATTTTGCAAAATTGATCAATCATTTGCGAAAAAATTGATACCTTTAAGATATAAATCTATAATTATGAAAAAATTTCTCCTCTTATGCTCCCTTTTATTGATCTTAACCACACAAATAAACGCCCAATTGACGGTAACTGCCGAATTGGATGACGAAACTTTCATTTATTCGCTTGCCGGTCCCGGAATTGTTGTTTCCGGTATTTCCCGCGATTGCGCTGGAGGCGCTTCAGGATTTTTTAACAGCATGGATGCCAATGTAGGAATTGAAAATGGCATGCTGCTCACTTCCGGTCTTGCCGACGGTGCTATTGGCCCAAATGATGAAGGTTCTTATACTATGTATAATGGAACTGATGGCGATGATGACCTGACTGCAGCTGCAGGATATCCTACATACGATGCATGTGTTATTGAATTCGATATGACTGTTGCTGCCGATACCTTAAAATTGAGTTATGTGTTCGGATCAGAAGAATACATGGAATTTGCAGGAACTGGTTTCAACGACATCTTTGCATTTTGGGTAAGCGGTCCGGATATTCTCGTTCCAATTAATATTGCACAGGTTCCCGGAACTACCTTGCCGGTTGCTATTAATAATGTGAATGCATTTACAAATGCAGATTATTATGTGCACAATGGAGATGGATTCGAAGCACCGTACAATACTGATGATATGTATGTTCAATATGATGGTTTAACTACCATATTGCTTGCTCATGTTCCGGTAACAGCGGGTGAAACGTATCATATGAAAATTGCTATTGCCGATGGATCAGATGCAATTTTTGATTCCGGAGTATTTCTTGAAACAGGAAGTTTAGGAAGTTTACGTATGAAACACGAAACTTTAGCCGATAACGAACTTACTTATGCAGTGGAAAAATGTGCTACCGGTTATTTTAAATTTACTAACGAAGTTCCTTGTGCCGAACCTCTGGTTTTGGATTATTATATTGCAGGTAGTGCCACCAATGGTGTTGACTATGAATTGATAGCTGAACAATTAATTATACCTGCATGGGATAGTGTTGGAATTATTGAAATTATTCCATTACACGACGCTGTTGCCGAAAGTTTTGAAAGCGTGGAATTATATTTATATAATCCTCAATCAGGTTTTATTTATGACACACTTACTATTTTAATTGATGATGAATTGGAACTCAATGGTTATGAATCAGTTACTGATGGTCTTGAAATTCAATTTACTGAAACAGCAGGTGAAGCAGTAACCTGGTTATGGGAATTTGGTGATGGCGGCACTTCTAATTTGCAATCACCTACACATACATTTGTAGCAGCAGGCGAGTACGAAGTTTGTTTGACAATAACTGATGCTTCAGGATGTGAAGATAAATTTTGTAAAACAGTGGAAGCTGGTTCAGTTGGTATAAATAATACCCCATCTTCAGATTTTGTTGTTTCACCAAACCCAACACAAAATAATATCACTATCGAAATTCCTGTTTTATTAAGCGGTGATGTTGAAGTGAGTATTAAAAATGTTTTAGGACAAACAATGTTATCACAGGTTGCAAATGCAAATATGGTAACCGTTGAAATGGATCTAAGTGATCTAAGCAGCGGACTTTATTTTATAGAATTACGCAGTGAAGGAAAAACATTTGTAAAACAGATTGAAAAAGAATAACAATTAATTTTGGAATTAAAGAAATCACTCCGGTATACATTGGAGTGATTTTTTTTATTTAATGGATATACAAAGGCAGAACTTTTGAATTTAATTAATAATTCTAACACACATGAAAAGACGAATTCTCCACATCACTACAATTATACTTATTTCTTTATCTCTTTTTAGCTGCAAGCATAACGAGAAAACAATTAAGTTAAGCTCTAAGGATCCTTTCCAAAACACAATAGTACCAAGCCAAAGTATTACTATTGATGCCTCAGTGGATAATGTTGTTGAAGGAGAAAAGGGAAGCATCATAATTTGTCCCAAGGGATGTTTTGTCGACAGAAACGGGAAAATAGTAGAAAAGAATATTGACATAGAAATTGCGGAAGCTCTTTCGTTGGAGGATATGTTATTATCAAATCTCACCACAACATCTGATGGCCAACTATTAGAAACAGATGGCATGATCTATTTTAATGCAACTTCGGATGGAGAACAACTTTATATCAATAAAGAAAATCCCATTCATATAGAAATACCTACTCATCAAAAAAAACCTGGAATGATGGCGTATAAAGGCGTAAGAGATGCTGAAGGAAATATGAATTGGGTCGAACCAAAGAAGATTGATGACTTTTTAAAAACAGTTGATATCAATTCTCTGAATTTTTTACCTGAAAAATTCGAGACCGCGGTTGACAAAGGAATGCCATTTAGAAATTATAAAGTAGCAGACAAAAAATTGGCAGATAGTTTATACAACAGTTTATCAGTTTGGAGGGAAGGTGCTTTTACAAAAGGATTTGTGCCAACCGACTATAATGAACCCTATTATAATGAACAAAAGGAGGTGATAAATGGAAAATACAGCGATCGTTCTTTTCTTGTTGACTCTAGTGACGAAAGAAGTTTAGATAATAATTATGATCCAGATGCCGGTGAATGCGGAATTGATCCAGCTTTAATAAAAGTGATCCAGAATTCAAATTACCAGAATACTTTTATTGCTACTAAAGAATTTGAATCAAGGCTTCAGATATTATTTAAAACATGCAATACCAATTTACTATTACTTTATCTCGACAATCTGAATAAAAATTTATATGAGGTGGATAGCATGGTGGCGAAAAAATTAGCAGGCAGTGAACATCAGAATACTTTTTTGCAATTTATGGAACTACGTCAAACAAAGGTAAAGGAGGCAGACAAATACGCTGCATTATTAGAAGGATATTATGAAAAACAATTGAAGGAAGTTACAGGTCAATTAAATAACGAGCAGAAAAAAGTATTAAAAGAACTTGAAAAAAAGAATAAAGAAGCGCAGAGA
The DNA here is from genome assembly GCA_016706865.1 of Bacteroidota bacterium. Taxonomy (NCBI): domain Bacteria; kingdom Pseudomonadati; phylum Bacteroidota; species Bacteroidota bacterium. Next base: position 373,136 of record JADJIS010000001.1, read on the forward strand.
TTAGCTGATGACTATAAGAAGCTTTTATTTAAACGCGAAAAATATCGCATGGAAACCTATGGTTTCGAATGGACAAATACGGGATGGGTAAATATTGATATTGGCACCATCCCCAAAACTTGGAGTCCTCAACCTTTAGAAATTATTGTGGAGAATGGAAAAGATCTTGACAGAACATATACTTATATTGTTTATACTTCCATTAGAAGTTTATATCGATTAAATACCAGTGATAATGTAATATTTACCACGGGTAATAAAAGCAATAACAATGTGCATATGCCAAAGGCCTTGAGTGTTGCAATAGGAATAGGATACAAAGGTGATATTCCATATATTGCTCTTAAAGAATTCGAACCCGGTAAAGATCAAAAAATTTCCATGACCTTAACTCAAAGCACTCCGGAAAAAGTTAAGGAAATGATAAGACCTTACGATACGTATGTTGCCGAGAATAAAATTGATGTTGATCTGGAATATATGGCTAAATTTTATGAGGAAAAACAAAGGCAATTGCAATTAAAAAAAGAAGATGAATTTATACGATCACTTTATGATATTGCATTTCCGTGTTGCGCTAAAAACGGCGAGGAATTGTATTTAAGTTATTGTGCAGTATGCCATTCATATAAAGATGAAACTATTACAGGGCCAAGTTTGGTTGGAGTCAGAAAAAAACATAGCAACGAATGGCTTTATCAATGGACCATTAATTCACAGGAGTTAATTAAGAGTGGAAATTCTGAAGCGATAAAAATATATGAACAATATCAATCGATTCAACCTGCTTTTAACCTAACCAGAACAGAAGTTAACGCTATATTTGATTATATTGATGGATTAGCAGCATTGTGAAATAATTTGCCATAAAAGCACCAAATGTTAAAATAAATGTTTGTATTTAAAGCTAGTATAGAAATAATTGGAGTTAACCCCTATGTTTTATTACCTGAGAAAGTATTAAATGCAATATTTGAACAAGCTCAAAAATCCAAAGGACCAATTCCAATTAAAGGGAAAATAAATGGGTTTGATTTTATTCAACATCTTGTAAAGTATAGTGGTGAATGGCGGCTATATTTAAATACCCCGATGCGAAGTGCAACAAATACAAAAGTTGGAGATAGAGTAACTCTTGAAATTGAATTTGACCCGATAGAAAGAAAAATCGAGATGCATCCCAAATTATCAATGGCCCTGAAGATGGATAAAACCGCAAAAAAAATATTTGACCAATTAGCACCATCCCTTCAAAAAGAGATCGTGCGATATATCCATAATCTAAAAACAGAGGAGAGCAGGGATCGCAATGTTGAGAAAGCAATTCAGTTCTTACAAGGAAAACAGCGATGGATAGGAAGAGATAAACCCTGAGTCTTTAATATAATGGGGCACTTTTAACCACCGGAATAACTATCGGAATTTTTAGCTTAGGTTTGGACTGTAACGCCCTATCACATTGATTTTTACACGTTTCCCAACCACCGGAATTCCAATGAAATATAAATTTAGAATTTCAAAAAAAATATACCAGTTCGTATAAAAATTTCCAAAAAAAGTCAGCAAAAAATATTCCGGTTAAATTTCTCGTTATTACAAAAACACCCATTATGAAAAATCCTTTACCCACCATTTCCATTTTAATTGCACTACTCGTCCTTCCTTTCTCCGCAAAAAGTCAAACGCGGCAATTTAATTCAGATAACGTAAATTGCACCTACGAAACATATAAAGGCAGAATTCATGGGAAATATATTTCCTACTATCCGAATGGTATTAAAAAAGCAGAAGGAAAATTTGAAAATAATTACAGAAGCGGCAAGTGGAAGCTATGGGATTCCTCAGGCAATTTAATGGTGGTGCGTGAATATTTCAGTCCTTTGGAATATAGTTCCTTTACACCCAATGCTGAAGAAAATGCCACTCCCCTTCACAATTCAAAATCTGTTTATACTATTTTATATAACAGTGAAAATTTTATCATCAATTATACATTACATAAAGAAATGATAATATGGGAAAAAAGAATATGGAGATGGATACCCATCGAAGATAATAATATGTTATTTGAAAACAATGCGCTTTTTAATACGATCCATAATAATGTAATGCAGGGAAATATTATTGCATATAGCAGTTCAGATGATCTATTTACCCGAAAACTGAATACTTCGGAAATTGATACTGCAAATGTCAATATAATTGGTTTTAAAATAAAGGAAGATCATACCTTTGACAAACCAAGATTATTATCAGAAACGAGAATAATTGGTATTTGTCCGGTAGCTTTAAATAAAATCACCAAAGACACTATCGATCTTTATTGGATACAATTTCCTGAGACAAGAAAATATCTGTCACGCATTAATGTTGTTAAAAAAGAAGGTCATCCTGTAATTTTTTCGTTGGATGAAGTATTTTTTTACCGCATTTTTAATAGTGTTATTTACAAAGAAGATAATATCTACAACAGAAAAATTTCCGATTATAAAACCGGAACAGATATTCAAAAAGAAGCCGAAAAAATTGAAATTAATTTAATTGAAATGGAACATGATCTTTGGCTGGCCCTGTAGTGATCGACGAAGGAGATCTACTACAGGGTTCTGGGTTCTGACATGTAGTAGATCTCCTTCGTCGATCACTACATGTTTCCGTTCTGGGTTGCAATAGTTTACAAGGTTTACAAAGGTTGAATTCGGAGGATTATGTTCTAATGTTACAAACTGTTTACTGCCCACTGTTGACTGTTGACTTTTTACCGCGACCCTTCATTATTTTTGCATAAACAACAATCAAATGAAAGCCTTAACAACAATAGTCCTCCTCGTTATCTCCAATACCTTTATGACCTTTGCGTGGTATGGGCATTTGAAGTTTAAAGAAATGAGCTGGTTTAATAATCTGGGATTGGTGGGAATAATTTTTATCAGCTGGGGAATTGCATTATTTGAATATTCGTTTCAGGTACCGGCTAACAGAATTGGATATTCAGAAAACGGCGGACCATTTACACTTTGGCAATTAAAGGTAATTCAGGAGGTTATTACGCTGGTTGTTTTCACCCTTTTTACCATTGTGTTTTTCAAGAGCGAGGTATTCCGCTTAAACCATTTTATCGGTTTCTGTTTTCTGATACTTGCAGTATATTTTGTATTTAAGAAATAAGTTTAATCAATAACTACAATTCTTTCTACATACCTCTTTTTATTTGCTCCATTATCGGTGATATTAATAAAATAAACCCCTTTGGCAATACCATTTAAATTCAGATCATAGGATACGTCTTTATTAAATGCAGTTGCTTTTTGGAGAATAACGGAGCCGTTGATATCTAATAATTCCACTTTAGCATCGGGAATAAAACTATTTATTTTAATATGCACTATATCACTTGCCGGATTAGGGTAAACTGAAATAATGTTTTTCTGCGCCAATTCTTCTATTCCAACCGGTTGTTCATACAATTTAAATTCCCATGCACCGCGGCCATAGGTACCAAAACGGATCGCTTTAATTTCTTCAATATAATCTACACTCCAATAAGTTTGTAAGGGAGCATCCAAACCCGAAAGGTCGTACCATTTATCTTCTGCTAAAACATATACATAGGGAGCAATTTCTGTTGCCGCAAATAACAAACTATCATTTTCTGAAATAGCAAGATCATATACCAAAGTGGAAGGTAATTCATTATTTAATGCAACAAATGTTTCACCATTATCTTCTGTTTTGTATACCGCAGGGTTGTCGTATCCGCTACCTCCAATGTATACAACACCTAATTGGGTTTTTGATGGTTCAATTGCAGCGCCATAAAAATATTGCGGTCCCGGACCCGTAAATCCCGAAGAAAGTGACCAGGTTGCCCCTGCATCGGTAGAAGTATAAAATGTGCCGCCGCTTGTCAATAAATACCAATAATTTTTATCGATAGGCGAATAATTAATAGCAGAAATGGAACCACCTCCTGCCACAGAAAAATTCTTGGTTTGTTTAACTGCATTTATGGTTCCGAACGATCTTTCCAGGCGCCATAAATATGCTCCGCCGGCATCAGAACCACCAGCCCACCATGCAACCTCATCGTCCCAAGGATCCTGCATTACGGGTGCCATCCAGAGATGTCCGTAACCTTGAAAATCCCAAAAAAACATATTATCACCTGTAGATGCATCATCTATATACATTGCAAATCCGGGATAAACGCACCATAAATTTCCTCCACCACTTCGTGAAACAATATGGCCATAATCGCCACTAATTAATTGGTCAAAATAATAATCACCATCAACATCATAAACACTGCGTTGCCAACCCTGATCCTGTGCACCGGCATATATAATATCCGTTAGATCTCTGTAAGTATAAACATCATAATATTGTGCATTGCGCATTCCTTCATAGGTAATATTCAGCCAGGTTAATCCGCTGTTTTCCGATTTATATAATCCGCCATCGGTACTTACCATAATTAATTCTTCTCCGGATAATGTATCCATAAATGACCGGATAAATGGAATATCAGCATGCAAATTTTCCAATTCGTTTCCATTATAATATTCGTACCAATAATTATTACGCACCCATGTACTTCCACCGGTAAAACTTCTGTAACTATCCACCCCGCCGTAATATAAATATCCCTCCATTTTTTGAGAACAATAAAAGCTGTTCTTACTAAAATTCCCTTCTTCTACAACACCCGAACTTGTTAATGCCCAGGTTACACCATTATCATCTGATGTATAAAAATCTGTTTGGCCTGAAGCATAATTAGCATGTGCTGCGTAAAAATGATTTTCAGTAATTCCTTCAAATCCGCACAACATAATATCGCCATCATCAGTAATTGGAATAGTACCTGTAAGAATCGGAATTCCATCTGTACCCAAAGTATAAAAATTATTATTTTCAATTAAATAACAAGTTCCGTCTCCATTTTGAGAAGCATACAATACAAAATTATTCATACTCCCATAAGTGGGTACATCATATGAAATTATTTTTTCAAATGAAGTACCGAGATCTGTTGAACGATAAATAGTTATCAGATCCCACCAATTTACGTAATCCCATTCCAACGCTAAAATATAAATCGTGTGGTCCGCATCATTCAGCATTTCTGCATCTCCAATAAATCCCCATGAGACTACGTTTTCTAAACCAGTTGTTTCTGTCCATGATATACCTTCATCCTCTGTATAAAAAACACCTTGAACTCCCCATTGAGAAGTGGAGACAATCAATCTGTCATCCACCTTTTTCAACATATTGGTTGCGGCAATTTTGAAATTATCATTAATTACACTCCAATTGGATCCATCCAGATCACCTTTCCATAAACTACCGCCATCGGTAAAAGCGTATACAATATCATTTTCAAAGTCCACCTCTGTTGCCCAAATTCTTCCTGAGGTATTAAAACTTCCCAATTCATTCCATTTACCAACTACATTTCCATTTGCAAGTGTATCCCAGCTATCATCGGTAATTTTCATATTGTAATAACCGGCGCGTTCCTTCATTTTGTTATAACGCAGATCGGCATCCATTTTTTTCCAGTTTGTTTCAGGAGCAGAACGGTGCATTAAATTAAAAAACGCCTCTCTTTCACTTTGCATTTTTTCATCCTCCTCCATCATTTTGGTAAATTCTTTGGGCTCCGGTTTTGGCTGCGACTTATGATAATTAGAATCGTCTTTTTGTCTGTTAAACACGATCACCATTACAATAAATGTCAATAAAACAGAAACACCAACAATTATAAGTCCGATCTTTTTTTGCATAGAAAGAGTTTGAGGATACAAATTTCGGGAAAAAAAATTAAAGTTGGCAGGGGCTCCAAATGAGTAATGAGTTATGAGGAATGAGTAATGAGCTATGAGTAATGAGTTATGAGTAATGAGTTTACAAATCGTAAGATGATTGTTTGGTTTCTTTCCCGTACTTCAATATCGACTATAAAGTATAATGTTGTAATCGATTTTCAGGCTAGAATTTCAATCTCATTACTCATAACTCATTACTCATCTACAACGCTCAATTGGTAATTAATTCGTATTTTTCGCTTTTACAATTATGAGATATATCCTTTACATTTTTATTCTAGGTGTTTTTTGCCATTGTAAACCGGAAAAAAATAATGAAACCGGTATTATTGAATATCTGAAATGGGACAATGATACTAATTACAATTACCGGGAATTTCAATCTTATACGGATAGTACATTAACAAAAATATTTATTTCCCAACAATGGAAACAAGTTGACGATAGTACCTGGCAATTTGAATATGCATGGAAAAATGTTGATTCGCTTCCTATTAACAGAAGTATAGAAAGATATACTAAAAATAAGGTGGAATTAGTGGCGCAATATATTTATGAAATGGATTCTGCAAAAAACGCCCATGAGGTTTCATTTAATGTTGAAAACAATAACCCTTGTTTTATCAATTCACAAGGTTGCTCCTTTGATGCAAAAGCAAAATTTGTGATTGACAGCAGCTTTACCATGACAGTGCATACTGATATTAAATATGATTTCAGGATGATAGAAACATTTCCGGAATCAGAACGCGATTGTTTGGTGGTAACTTCTTCCGATAGGATCTCTTTTGATTTTACAGACAGTAGAAGGGATACTGTAATAAACAGCATTGGCACCCGCATTTACTCCAAAGGTGTAGGACTTGTTTATTTTTCGGATAATGATGGTGAAAACAACTACGAATTTAAACTAAAAAAATAGTTTATGTTATTTAATTATTTCCGTGATCACTGAGCCAACACAACCATTTGGTTCTGAAATTCTCAATAAGGCTGAAATGGTTGGTGCAATATCTGTAATTCCGATTTCGCGATGTGTTTCTCCGGCTTTAATTTTCCATCCATAAAATATTAGTGGAACATGCGTATCATACGAAAAATGTGAGCCATGCGTTGTACCCAAAGGCCTGTAGGCTTCGAACCAATAAGGATCATATAATATTTGTATATCGCCGCAACGTTTAGGATATATTCCATTAATTACCAATTCTTTTACATCTGCATTTAATGTTGAACTGCTAAGATCTTCTATTAATAAAAAATAAGATACCCCATCAATTTTTAGCATTTCATCGTACATCAAATTAAAAATATATCTTTTCCCTAAACCTTTTGCATTCAACAATGAATCGTTTAAATAAATTTGTTGATTGGTATATGCTTTTATCCAGGGTCCTTCGCCCAATTTATTTTTAATAATGGTATTCATTTTTAAAACCATTTCTGCTTCTGTAGTAGTGCCTGCAGGAATTTTAAGCGACTGCATATATAGAGGAGTTGGGGATACACCGTGATCGGCAGTGAGAAATACCATATAATTTCCTTTACCTACCGCAGTTTCCAAATAAGTTAAAAAAGATGCAATATCTCTGTCGAGACGCAAATAGGTATCTTCCACTTCCATGGAATGCGGTCCATAGGCATGTCCTACATAATCGGTGGAAGAATAACTCACACATAAAAAATCGGTGATATTATCTTTTCCCATATTTTCATTTTTAATTGCCGCCTGCGCCATGGATGTAGTCATAGTATTTCCGAATGGTGTTGCTTTAATACTTTCGCTATTGCCATTAAATAACATGTAATGCGGAAATTCATTTGATTCTTCACCAATGTAAACAGTTTCCCAAGGAACACTATCGGCAGTAGATGATTTATATGAAGTGGCAGGAAGAAATAAATTCCAATATTTATTCATGTAATTCTGCGCTTGCTTTTCTGCATTGATTTTTTGCACCCATTCAGGTAAAGTATCCATATAATAAGAACTTGTTACCCAGGCATTCACTCTTCCATCGTACCAATAAGCGGCATCAGCAGTATGGCCGGCAGGAAGAATTGCACCGCGATCTTTTAAAGCAATTCCAATTACCTTCGATTGTTGTTGATTGCTCAATTGCAACATATCTGTAACTGTAGTTGTGAGCATATTTTTCGGCGACATTTGTCCTCCGGTAGTATCTGCTCCAACAATGTAAACATCCTTATCATCTGCAACGTAGGTAAAAGTGTTTGTATTCTCATTGTACCAATCATTGGATACTATTCCATTTATTGCCGGAACTGATCCGGTATAAACACTTGCATGTCCGGGACCGGTATAAGTTGGAATGTAATTAAAATTGGTATTCTCGCAACTAAAACCATCGCGCAACAACTTTTTGAAACCATTATCACTGTAAACATCCGAATAACGATATAAAAATTCATAACTCATCTGATCCACTACTATTCCTACAATCAACTTAGGTTGTGGCGGCAATGAAGTTGTTTGTCCTGAAACCAGGATGGTTGAAAAAACAATTAACAACAAAATAATACATCTCATACAAAGGGTATTTGGGTGAAAGTTAAGGGTAAAATTTTAATTTGGGTGAAAACTGATGGCAATATTTTAAGATTTTCAGTATTGGATTATATAAATTTTGACTAAAATTAAACCAATTATAATCCAACACCTTCAATAAAAAAGACCCGAAATGAAAGCTTTCAGGTCTTAAGAAATTAACATCAGTTAAATAAATATTAAATCTAAATATATTTAAAAATTCAAACGCAATCCGCCATTAATTTGTCTGAATCCTGCGGGGAAAATACCTCCGGTTGCTCTGTTTAATCTGGAAGCTTTGTAAATTTCATTGGTGATATTTTTTCCGGCTACAAATAAAGTAACGGAATTTAAACTATTTTTTATGGGCAGATTATATTCCACGTTCGCATCTAAAACTCCATATGCAGGAAGTTTACCAATTCCACCATCGGCGGTTTCATTTTCAAAGTTTAAATATTCGGTATACTGTTCACTTACAAAATTGTAATTAACTCCGAAACCAAATTTTTTGATCCTGTAATTCAGCGCCAAGTTTAATAATAGATTTGGAACATAAGGAACTTCATAATTTTCAACCTGTCCGTCACCGAACTCCACTTTCACTTTTGTTATTGTGGAAAAATCATCAATGGTGAAGGTTTCGCTTGTATTAATATCAGCTCCATTATATACAGTATAGGCATCTCTGTTAGTGTTAATTTTTTCAATTAATTCCGTTTTGGTAGCTTCGGTATGAAATACTGTTCCTGCAAAAAGATCACCATCCACCATAGTGCCACTTGTAATTTCTGAATTCATATAAGTTACGGAAATACCAATATTAAAACTTTGATTATCTGTTTTAAAAGATTTGGAAGGATCTATATTAATTGCGAGCTCAACACCATTCATAGTTACTGTTCCCAAGGTTTGAAAAGCCTGTGAACGCGCCGGAGAATAATAATTGTTCACAAGGGTGTTAAATACAGATAATTGTCCATTAAAAAATTGATTTTTTTGGTAGAACCGAATGCCTAACTCCTGATTAAAACTCACCTCAGGTTCAAGATTAGCGATGTCGACAGCAGGAACAACTTCTCCATTGGTTACTTCATTAAAAGAAATTGCCGTGGTGGGTGATGAAAAACCTTTATAGGCACCACCATAAACTTCTAAAGTTGATTTTTGTATTTTAATATCCCGGTAAATAAGATTTATTCCCGGAGTAAATTCGTCAAAATTATTTTGTACTTTATTAAAATCCGTTGCATTATTGCCGGTATTTGCTGCATTTGCAAGTTCATCAATTTTATTCAGATAAATCAATTCGTATCGTATAATAGGAACCACCGAAAATTTTCCGAATTCGAAACTATTTCTGGTATAAAAAGAAAAGGCATTTAATTCAAAAACATCATCACGGGTTAATCTTCCGCTGCGCGCCCACCTGCTTGAATCACCGGAAATAACTACATCATTATAATATTCCTTATGCCATTTTACAGCAGCTTCAAATACATTTTTCCCCCATTGCTGAACATATTTTTCCTGTAATCCATACACGCGATATTGCCATCTGCTATCTGTATTACTTTCAATTCCGTTCACAACTTTACCAACGCGTACGTAATCGTCAGGACCAACTGTTAATCCATCGAGAAAACTGTATCTATCTTCAAATATTTCTGCCCCAACATATTCTTCCACATCGGAAGCTGCAACCACAGTAGAATTTTGTTTCCACCAATCGCGGTAAAAATCACTGAAATATAATTTCGTTTGCAATTTTTTATGAGTATCTAAATTGTAATTATATACAGCATCAATTCCATATCTACGCGATGTAAATTCATCAGCATCAAATGGATTTATTGTGGGATCTAAATCGAAGGTAAAAGGAGTATTTCCGTTCCAGGTGGTATTTAAAAATTCATTCTGATAATTTAATTTAACATACAAGGTGGATTTATCACCCAATTCGCTGAATATTTTTCCGGAGAGATTAAATAAACGAATAGCGCTGTTATCCATATATCCGCCAAAATTTTTATACAAGGTTTGGATTTCAGCGCCTGTTTTATTCCAGGTGCCACCATAAGATCCAACCGCAGTAAAATATTCGCGCTGACCACCGGTTAATTTTAATGAAAAATCGGGATTTTGTGGAGGACGTTTGGTAATGTAATTTACAACACCATAAATAGTATTTGATCCGTAAGCCAGTACATCAGCACCTTTAATTACCTGTATACCTTCCAATCTATCGGCAGGAACATTATAATAAGTTCCCGGAGCAAGATAAGGCGCTGGTGAAACCGGAGAACCGTCTTCCATTAATAATATTTTATTTGATCGGCGTGGGTCACTTCCTCTGATACTTATATTGGGGCGATTACTTTGTTCCATATCAGAAGAAATATTTACACCCGGAAGAGTTCTTAATAATTCTTCACTTCCCAGTGGTTGTATCTTTTTAATGGTTTTTACAGAAATAACATTATTTGTTCCGCTATATCTTGTATCGTAAACTTTCTGTTGTTCGGTGATAGTAACCTCTGCAATTTGTATTGATTTTTCCGTTAACACAACATCTCCTAAATTCTTTGAAGGTGATTGAGCGGTCAAGGAAACGGAGGGGATGTCCAATTTTTCAAAACCAATACATGTTACCACTAAATTATAGGTTCCCAGAGGTAGATCTTCGATCTGGAATTCACCATTTTCATCTGTAAAGACACCATTTTCGTTGCTAAATTTTACTGTTGCGAAGGCAATACCAGCATTACCCGATGCAGAAATCAATTTCCCTTCAATTTTACCAACCTGAGCAAAAATTTGAGATATGCTAGAGGAAATTATTATGAGTATCACGATGATTTTCTTCATACAATATTTATATGAAGCAAATTTACCCCTCAAGGCATCTTTTCAGTATGCTATTAACAAAAAATTTAAAGGGTGCTTTAAATCCGATTAAGAGCATTTTACACAAAGAAATAAGTGCAAAAAACCACCTTTTCCGCTAATTAAGGCAAGGCATCAATAAGATCCGCGTATCTGTCCTCAAAAATACCATCACCTCCGCAAGCCAATTCAGCAGCTGTTGCATAGATATTTTCAATTCTGTCATCGGGGTTAGGGTGAGTACTTAAAAACTCCGGGATTTCAAATCCGCCTTCGTCCTCAATCTTTTCAAAAAAACCTGCAGAACCAGATGCCATATATTCTGTAGGACATAAATAGATCACCGAATATTCATCCGCCTGAGTTTCATCTCCCCTGCTAAAGGCGAGCTGGGTAAGACTTGCAGCAATATCGGAAAGTGTATTCTGATCATCACCCAATAAAATTTCCAATAAAAAAGAAATTCCGTATGCCTGGGTTAGCTGATCAGTGGAATGACGCAGATCGGCATGAGCCATTTCGTGTCCAAGCACTCCCGCAAGTTGGGCTTCATTTTCCAAATATCGTATCAATCCCGTATATACATAAATGTAACCGCCAGGTGTACAGAAGGCATTCACAATATTATCATCATTAATAATTTTCACTTCCCAGACAAAATCATTTGTGTGGAATAATTGCCCTGCATCGAGTATTCTATCGCGTATATCATAAACCAAATCATATGCTTCAGCATAAGTAACAGGGTTGAGAATAGGATATGTAGTTGGATCAGCCGCAATTTCTGCTGCGAGCTGTGCACCGAGTTCCTTATCATCTTCGATGCTGAAAATATTAATTCCACCACCTTCTGAGCAAGAATAGGTAAACAGGAAAGTAGGAATAATAATAGTGGCAATCAGGGTTTTGCTTCTCAATTTGGATAAATGCATATAGGTCGCTTTTAATATTAATAGGTAATTGTATAAAAATTGTGCCGTTTTGAAAAGGACACGGGACTTGGGACGCGGGACATAGGACTGGACAAAGGACAAGGTAAGGTTGACGTAGGACTCCGTAGGATTTAGATTGTAAATTTTATTTTCTATTTTAAAATCGAAGAAATTGGAACACTAAACCCAAAACACCGAACTCAGAACACCGAACTCAGAACTCAGAACCCAGAACTCAGAACTCAGAACACAGAACACAAAACCCTTCATTTAACCATTATATCCTAACTTGCGCCCTCATGCCCAAATTATCAGAAATACAGGCACCAATTGCCGACGAATTGAAGGTTTTTGAAGAAAAATTCAAACTTTCGATGAAGAGCAATGTGGCATTGTTGGATAGGGTGATGTATTATATTGTAAAACGCAAGGGCAAACAAATGAGGCCCATGTTCGTGCTGCTGAGCGCTAAGTTATGCGGTGAAATTAGCGAAACCTCCTATACTGCAGCTTCCATGATAGAATTATTGCATACTGCAACATTGGTGCATGATGATGTTGTGGATGATGCTTATGAACGACGTGGATTTTTTTCGATAAATGCTTTGTGGAAGAATAAAATAGCAGTTTTAATTGGTGATTATTTATTGGCTAAGGGATTATTATTATCGTTGGATAATAATGCACATCGATTATTAAAAATAACCAGCAATGCAGTGAAAGAAATGAGTGAAGGAGAATTATTGCAAATTGAAAAAGCTCGTAGATTAGATATAAAAGAGGATATTTATTTTGATATTATTCGCAAAAAAACCGCTTCGTTAATTGCAAGTGCATGTAGCGCCGGAGCGGCTTCCTCCACACAAGATGAAAATATAATTGAATTAATGCGCTCTTTCGGGGAAAAAATAGGTATTGCATTTCAAATAAAAGATGATCTGTTGGATTATGGAGATGATGATATCGGAAAACCAACCGGAATAGATATTAAAGAAAGAAAATTAACCCTACCAGTAATTTATACTTTATTAAATGCTTCACGCAGCGATAGGCGCAATCTTATTTACATCATCAAAAATGAAAATAAGAACAAAGAAAAAGTAAATTACGTTATCGATTTTGTAAAAGGTTCGGGAGGAATAGAATACGCTGAAAAGAAAATGTTTGAATATCAAAAAGAAGCATTTGATCTGCTCAATACTTTTCCTGAAAGCGAAAGTAAAAATTCGTTGAAACAACTTGTGTTGTTTACTACGGAACGGAAGAAGTGACTTGGGACACGGGACACGGGACACGGGACTGGACATAGGACAATGGAAAAGGACATAGGACTGGCGCTTCGCGCGTATCGGGTATAAGGTATCAAGTATCAGGAAAACGGTGGAATTTGCATTAATTCGAAGCGAGTGAGGCTCTCGCTCTTAGCGAGGGTCTCACTAAAGGAGCTACCCAAAAATTCCGCAAGAAATTTAAACTCTCTTTTTTGAAATAGGAAGTAGGAAATATGACCTAGGAAAACAAACGGTGGTATTTAGTAAAATTTCGCAAGAAATTTAAACTCCTTTTTTTGAAATAGGAAGTAGGAAATAAGACCTAGGAAAACAAACGGTGAGATTTTGTAAAATTTCGCAAGAAATTTAAACTCCTTTCTCCTCTCTCCTTTCTCCTCCCTCCTACATCCAAATTATTTTTTTCACAACCACATCATCACCTGAAATTATTTTTATCCAATAAATTCCTGCGGAAATATTATTGCGTTTGATTTCGATTGGTTCGGTGATTTGGTAATTTATTTGATGTAATATTTTTCCGGAATTATCGGAATAAATTAATGTGATGGGATTATTCGAATTGGATTCTATTTCAATAAAAACAGATTCATTTGCAGGATTTGGATATACTGATACATTTATAACTGAATTAATTTCATTAATAGAAACTAAACAGTCCGGATCAAATTCATTTGTTGGAGATCCTTCGGGGCAACCGGCGAACCAATTTTCTGCTTCATTCATTTTTCCGGTTGCATCAAGGAGTTCGAGTGTTTTACCTAAACCATCTGCTTCGAGAGGCCAGGGCAAAATATCGTTGTACATCATTGTAAATTGAATTACTCCTGCATTATCAATTAATCGAAGTTCTTCTCCTCCCCCATCTAAACCAAATTGAAATGGTCCTGTAAAATTGGTAATGGAAGTATGTCTGGAAACCAACTTTGTAATATCATTTGCGACAACATATCTTTCATTGGCATTTAAAATTGTTCCGGACGAGAAGGTATATAATAAAGTATCTTTATCATCAACAAATTTCCATCCTGAAATGTCGATATCATTTGATGTTGTGTTCCATAATTCTATCCAATCGCCTGCATCGCTTGCGGCAGAACTATGGTAATTAATTTCGCCGAATACAATATCATTTTCGCAGGGTGTATAATAAGTTCCGGGAGATCCGCGCAAACAACCATCAAACCAGCTGGAAGGACTATTTGGATCGATACCAGGAATAATTAATTCCAAAGTGCGTCCCGTTCCGTCAGCGCCTTTTGGCCATGATAACGAATCGGAATATTCCACATTAAAAATCGGATCGTTGGCGAGATCAAATAATTTAATAACATCTCCACTGTTGTCAAAATTAAAATAGAATCCACCAATAACATTAGTAACATCAGGGTAAATGGAATTAAATTTTTCCATATTTTCTGCGATCACCAAATAATCAGCGGAAGCGAGTTGTGTTCCGAAAGGAATATTGAACAAATATGCATCAGATCCATCTTTTAATTTCCAATCACTTAGATCCAATGAAATAGGTCCATTATTATATATTTCCACCCAATCACCCGCATCAATAGAATTATTGCTGTTGTAATTAATTTCTGTGACCACTATTTCGGGAATTATTGCTGATCCATTAAATATTGCAACAAATGGTTCCGATTCATCCAAATTAATTGTAAGAGAAACATCAGTAGATCCAAGAGGAATTAGATCATTTGCTTCCCAATTACTAAATGTATATCCGGGATTTGCAATTGCAGATATTGTAACCGGCACTCCATCAAAATAAATTCCAGTCCATGGTGATACTCCCGGTATAATAGTATTTATTTTTATATATCCTGCACCTTCCGGTTCCACACTTAAGGTTATGGTTCTTTGTCCGGAAAGACTGAATGAAGTATTAATATGTGATCTCGCAGTATTGCGTCTGGTTACATTATAATCTAAAACATAATCAACGTAATAATCAACGGTTCCTATTGTTGGAGAACCCCAAACCTCCACCTGATGGTCGATTTCCGTTGCAATGGAATCGCGCATGGCATATATGATAGGCTCCATGTATTCAGATTTGTAAATTGTATTAATAAGGTCGGCAAATCTGTTCACAAAATAATTGCGCAACTCAATATTATATAAAGTTTTGTCGAAAATTTGTGAGAATGCATTTGGATAATAGGGGTTACGCGTTAAATCAATATAATTATCCGAAGGAACCGAACCAAAAAATCCCATTGCACCATCTGTATCGTACATCAAAAATCTCCATTTGCCACCATTCTGTTCGCGCCACAATTTCGTATTATTTACTCCCCAGTAATATCCTCCAAAATCCACATTCTGATAATATATCTCTCCGATATAATAGTCGATGTAATTTTCAACATCTACATTTGTTTCAAATTTATTATAAAAAGCCTCTGATGCAGGATCAAGTGCCATTAACTGATAATATAAATTAACAAATCCTGTATCGCTCCCATTTAATGCACCCCAAGCATTTAAAAAATCAACGTTATTATTATCTACCCCATAATTACTTTCCACAAAATGTTCATCCGCCTTTTCGCGAATTTCATATAATCCCCAGGGTTGACCATTTATAAACAACATACAAGGTTGCCATTCCTCATAATCAATATGTGTTTCTTTCATCACCTTTGCTAAAAAAGCATCCTGAAATTTATAGGACCAAACATGTTGACCACCATTTCTTAAATTAAAATTATTTATTTCACCCAATTCCGGTTTTGCACCAAAAAGCGGATAATCCAATGCGCCATCGTATTGATTTTTAAAATCAACACGAAATCCTTTTTGCGCTTCTGCCCTGCTCCAACCTCCGTGAATTTCCAACGACATGTCTTTATTCCATTGTGGGATACCATCTTCCGTAAAATATTCTATATGTGCAAAACGCTCCCATGGTTGCCAGAAATTTGCACCAAAATATGGATATGCACCATCGTAACAACATCCTAATTCGTAAATACCTGTATCGTAATCAAATAAACTTCCCGGGTCTATGGAAATAGATAAAATGGGAAGTGTATATTCATCTTCATTAATAAAATAAGTTTGTTTTATCATTTTTCCCGGCAACAATGTTCCTGAACTAAAACATTTAGCGGAGATCACTGTATTTTCATCAATAATAATTGGAAAAGAATATACGGGTGATAATTCAGTAACTGCGGATCCGTCGGTTGTATAATGAATCACCGAAGTTGCGGATACAGAGGAAAGTGCTATCACTTGAATTCCGGTATAAAATCCGGATGTAATAGAAAATACCGGATCGGGTTCATAACCGGCATAACAAAATGCAGAATTATTGGAAACGGAAGGTGAAATATCAGTTGTAATGCACCAACTACCTGCATCAGGAACACGCGCAATACTTTGTGCAAGTGCAATGTCGCCTGTGTATTTTGCATCGAGAATAATTCCGGTAACATCCGATAAATAAATTGTTTCTCCGGTATTACTTATTTTGAAATTTGTTTGATTGTATTCCACTGCGCCCGGAAACCATGCAGGAACATCTTCAAAATATTCCATCTCATTATTAATTCCAAACGACAACCAGAAATTAGACGAGAGGTCGGAAGATGCAAATGCTGCATTGTGTACCTGAATACATAAATAATTTGTGCCTTCCACCAATAAAGCATTTATTGTTGCTGCGGAAATTTCCCATAATTCAGGATCATAACCTGCATACATTGCCGCTTCATGATCAACGGTTGCCAAGGTATTATATGCCGGCGGAGTGCCAAAAATATTTGTTGAACGTGCAATTTCCACTCCATTTAAATACGCAACAAAAGCATCATCGTAATCTGCATGAAATTTTGCATTTTCTAAAACAGTAATATCAGTTACATTAAATGATTGGCGCATATAAACAGATGGAGTTGTACCAATTATGGTATTATCATCGCCATCGCCATATCCAATTCCACCCTCGCCGATCAACCAACTTAAATCATTAAAACCGGGAGTTTCCCAATTGGAAGGAGGTTCAGAATTTCCAATAAAATATCGCCATACATCATCATTATTTACTGCCGTTTCCCAATGATTAATATTGGTCAAAATATTTTCCCCATTCGCCAACACTAATAAATAAGAATTCGGACTTAATGTGATGTTTGGGAATTTCCACTTCAGAGGATTTATAGCATCATCACTCAAACCATAATTCCACAAGTTAACTGGACTTACACCTGCATTATAAAGTTCTATCCAATCATTTTGTTCTCCGTTTACATCTGTAATAGTACCTCTCGAAGCAATTTCATTTATCACAACCTGACCACGCATCAGAGAAGTTATTCCAATAAATAAACCCAATAACAATTTGTGTCTGGTCATTTGTGTGGTGTATGTTAAGTCAAAGTTAACAAATAAGGAGGGAATCGTGGGATACGTGAATCGTGAATCGTGAGTCCGTTTCTCGATAACCGGATTATTTTTACTCCTGACTAATGACTCTTGACAATCGTGAAACGTGAACCGTCAATCGTGAATCGTGAGTCCGGCATAATTATGATTGGAGCTTTTATCTCTGACCTAAACCTTTTATCAAGTTGAAGCATTCTCAGTACTCACCACTCACCACTCACCCATTACCAATGAGATGGGAAGTTTTAATCTTTCTCGGAGCACTCTCATTACTCATAACTCATTACTCATTTCGTGAAGCGTCAATCGTGAATCGTGAGTCCGTTTCTCGATAACCGGATTATTTTTACTCCTGACTAATGACTCTTGAAAATCGTGAAGCGTGAATCGTGAGTCCGGCATAAATTACATTGGAGCTTTTATCTCTGACCTAAACCTTTTATCTGGTTGAAGCATTCTCACAACTCACCACTCACCATTCACTATCTAAGTATAAGGTTCTACCTTTGCATAATTATAATAAAAAAGTAAATACTTAAACTATTCGTGAAATTTCCAGATAAATTCTTATCACATTTGATCTCCTGCCCGGGATTTGATCAAGAGCGTTTTGTTGATGCCCATGAAGTGAAACCTCCTGTTTCGTTGCGATTGAATGCAAATAAAAAATTTCAACATCACTATAATAAAAAGGTGCCCTGGAGTGAAACAGGATATTATTTAGACGAGCGTCCTTTATTTGTTTTTGATCCTTTATTTCATGCAGGAGCATATTATGTTCAGGAAGCATCCGGTATGTTTATCGAATATATTTTAAATCAATTACCGGAAATTTCGGAGCAAATAAAAGTTTTGGATCTGTGCGCTGCTCCGGGTGGAAAATCGACGATTATTGCATCCTGCATATCAGCGGAAAGTTTATTGTTGAGTAATGAAATTATTAAAACCCGCATTTCAGGATTAAAAGAAAATGTTACCAAATGGGGTAATACAAATGTGGTAGTTACCAATAATGATCCTGCTGATTTTAAAGATCTATCTGAATTTTTTGATGTGATATTAGTAGATGCACCATGTTCCGGTTCGGGATTATTCAGAAAGGATAATTCTGCAATTCAGGAATGGAGTGAAGAGAATGTTTTACATTGTCAAAAAAGACAAAAAAGAATATTACAGGATATTCTTCCTTCCCTAAAAGTTGGAGGTAAATTAATTTACACAACATGTAGTTTCAGCAAAGAAGAAAATGAGGATATTGTACAATATTTAATTAATGAATTTGGGATGTTGGTGGAGCAAATAAATATTCCTACCGAATGGAATATAATTTCCACAGAATTGGGCCATCGGTTTTACCCTGATAAATTAAAAGGGGAAGGATTTTTTGCTTGTGTTCTCCAAAAAAATAAAGAAATTATTCAAGCGGGAGAAATTAGTGCAAGCGCCTACATGCCTTACACAGCAGCTAATACAGAAGAAGTAAGTGCTATATCTAATTTTATCAACTATCCTGAAAAATATTCTTTTTTTATTTTCAAGGATTCTATATTCAGTATTCAAAAAGAGTTTTATTCCACCCTAAAAAAATTAGCCTCGTGTTTAAGAGTTGTGCAAGCTGGAACGGAGATCGGAAAATTAATACGTGGCGAATTAATTCCTGCCCATGCATTTGCGATGAGTAATTTAATGCACACCACAATTCCCACAATAGAACTTGATGAAACAACGGCAATTCAATATTTAAGAAAGGAAAATATTGTGATCAATTCTGATAAAACCGGATGGGCGATATGTACTTATAAAAACATTCCGCTTGGATGGATAAAAATATTACCTAACAGAGTGAATAATTATTATCCGGTGGATTGGAGGGTGAGAAAATGAGTAATGAGTTATGAGTAATGAGGGTGCCTCAGGTCAGCCGGAAATTTAATGTCTTTATTGGGGTTATAGAGTCTGGGTGAGTGGTGAGTAGTGAGATTGCTCCGAGTGAAAATAATCGTCAGGAGTCATTAGTCAGGAGTAATAACTATCCGGCTCACGATAGGTAAACTCATTACTCATTCCCCGAACTCACGGTTCAAGATTCACCAAAAAAGTCATTTATTATTTTCAGGGGCAGGCGTGCATTCATCTTTTATTTCAAATTTAATGGGTAGCGCAAGATATACCCTTACTTTTTTGTCCCCTGATTTTCCGGGTTTCCATTTTGGCATATTACTTATTACTCTCTGAGCTTCTTCATCACAGCCATACCCAATTCCCTTCTTAATTATTATATCATTTAAAGAACCATCTTTTTCAACGATAAACTGCATGTATATAGTGCCTTCAATACAATTTTTAATTGCCTCGTCAGGATAATTGATGTGTTTCGATAAATAACTATACAATGCATCTATTCCACCTTTAAATTCGGGAGGTTGATCAACAAAAGTATATATAGTTTCAGAAGAAGTTGATTCGGAATTTTGTGCGATCAAATTACCTGAAGTTAATATTAAAAATATTGTAATAAAATTTTTCATAGGGTATGTTTAATAAATTTCTGAGGACAAACATAATTCAATTAGTACCCTTTAAGTAATAACTTACCAATTCAATCTTCCGGTTCCTTTTTAACGGTACAATCTGCAATATCAAATTTGACGGGCATGGTGAAGGCAACAGACACCGGTTTATCGTTTTGAGTGCCCGGTTTCCAGGATGGCATCGAATTAATAACCCGCAAGGCCTCTTCATCGCATCCATAACCTAATCCTCTTGCCACATTTGCTTCACTAACCTCTCCGGTTTCGTTTATCACAAATTTTACGAATACAGTTCCTTTTATACAATTGGCCTTCGCATCAGCAGGGTATTGAAGATTATCGATCAAATATTGATACAAGGCTACCTGTCCGCCATTAAATTCAGGATAGATTTCAGGATTTACGCAAATGATCGAATTTGACGGTTGTTGAACCTGAGCAAAAGTTGTCGTTGTAATAACAATTGCGAAAAGAAAAAAAAGATGTTTCATATTGATTTTGTTTTAAATTGTGACGAACCAATAATAATGAGTTATGAAAGTGTTTAAAACTCAAATCTATTAATTTCCCGGTGCCATAAACTACCCTTTGTGTAAAAATTTAAGGAAAGGCTTAAATTTTACAATTAGCTGATATTATTACACATATCCCATTGAAAAGGAATAAAAAAAGGGTCGTATTTATCTATCTTCATAAAAGCATAAGGCTGTTTTTCGCTACTTTTCTAAGCCCAAATTAATGTCAATTTTACTATAAAATGTGATATGGAAAAAAGGTAGATAATCATTAAATATTTTGAACTTTTTCAATTAAAATAGCTATTTCATCGATAAAATATTTTTAATATATTTATATAATGTGACAACAATAAAATTTTAAAAATGGATCCAAAATGTATATTTTAATAGATTGTGCTTATAAAAACCCATTTCATTACCTACTTTTGATGTCCCAAAAATTTTGATAACCTAACCAAAGCCATACCACCAAAATACACATCAATGAAAAAGACTCTAATCAGCCTGATCCTCCCCATTTGCCTTTTATTTACAACGAGAACAGAAGCCCAAACTTATACAATTGGCGCAGATAATGGCATAAACGGAGCCATGGTATATCCTACTCCCTTTGGCGATTATTACAAAAACATGCGCACCCAACATTTGTATCGGGCATCAGAACTTACAGCGGCAGGAATGACCGCTGGTTTTATTTCTGAGATAAGCTGGGATGTTATAACACTGCCGGCTTCTGTAGATGAAACCGAAGGATACACCATCAAATTATTATCCACAGGAACCAGTTCTCTCAGTTTAACAACCTGGGAATCCGGAGCAACAACAGTTTGGGGTCCAACAGATTATACGCCTGTTGCCGGTATAAATAATTTTGTTTTAGGTGTTCCTTTTTTCTGGGATGGTGCCAGTAATATTATTGTTGAAATTTGCGGTGGAAATCCAGCGGGTGTATTTACCAAAAATGCGCGTGTTACCTGGACCGGTCCATTAGGTTTTAATGGTTCACATACCTATAACAGCGATGTTGAATTTCTTTGTGCTTATACGGGTCCTCTTTATTACGATGATTCACCCGGTGGCCCTGATTACAGACCTCAGATTAAATTCACACAGGTTGCTGCTACCAATTGCGCTGTAGTTCCTGATGCGGGTACGGCTATATCTACTGCTACGGATGTTTGTATTGGTGAAAGTTTTACACTTTCCATTGATCCGATAGTTGCCATGGGCATTACTTACCAATGGGCCAGATCAGTAGACGGACTCGCCTATTCCAACATTGCCGGTGCAACAAGCTCTAACTTTAGTACAACTCAAACCTCTTCTTACTATTATAAGTGTAAGGTTACCTGCACATTAAGTGGTGATGTTGAAACTTCAGATGCTGTATTTGTTTTACAAAATGACCCACTTGATTGTTACTGTATCCCCACTTATTTAACCGGAACAATTGAAGGTGATTATATTAGTCATGTTGAATTAGAAGATATTGATAATGTTACCGGTGCTTCCGTAGCGCCGTTCTACACCTATTATAGTGGAATTTCCACCGAAATTTCTGAATTAGCAACCTATACCATACATATTTCTGTAGGAACTTATGAAACAAACAACAATGTTGCAGCATGGATAGATTACAATCAGGACGGCGCCTTTGGGGTTGGTGAAAAATTAGGAGAGGTGATAAACCTTGCTGCATTCGGAACCGGAAATATCACTTTTACTGTACCAATATCCGCATTAACCGGAACAACAAGATTACGCATAAGAGATGCATGGAATACAGTTGGTATCACCGCCTGTGATGAATATGGATTTGGAGAGACGGAAGATTATAACGTAGAAATTCTGGCCGCTGTTGCACCTACTGCAGCATTCTCCTATACCGGAGATCCGGTTGTGAGCTTTACAGATCTTTCTGCAGGTTCTCCAACTTCATGGTCATGGACTTTTGGTGATGGAGGAATATCCGCACTTGAAAATCCTACGCATATTTATAGCATTAACGGAACATACAATGTTTGTCTTACTGCAACCAATGCAGTTGGCTCAAATACTTTCTGTCAGAATGTTATAATTGACTCTTATTTGCCTCCGGTTTCAGCATTTGCATATGCCGGAGACCCAACTGTTGTTTTCGATGATAATTCAACCAACAGCCCTACCTCATGGTCTTGGAATTTTGGTGACGGAGGTACATCCTTACTTCAAAATCCTGTTCATACCTATTTAACAAACGGGGTATATAATGTTTGCCTCGTTGCTGCAAATGCAACCGGCGAAGATATATCCTGTCAGAATGTAACCATCGATTCCTATTTATCTCCGGTGGCAGCTTTTACTTATTCTGGCGACCCAACAGTAACTTTTGATGATAATTCGACAAATAGTCCAACTTCATGGTTCTGGTATTTTGATGATGGATCCACTTCTACCCTGGCAAATCCTGTACATACTTATGCAGAGAATGGCACCTATAACGTTTGTTTAACTGCAACCAATGGAGTTGGATCCAATACTGTTTGCCAAAACGTAATAATTGATTCTTACCTGTCGCCTTTAGCTGATTTTTCATACACCGGTGATCCAAACGTTGCATTTACCGACCTTTCAACAAATAGTCCCGATACATGGGCTTGGGATTTTGGAGATGGTGGCACTTCCACGCTTGAAAATCCTTCACATACTTATGCACTGAACGGCACTTTTAATGTTTGTTTAACAGCTACCAATATTGTTGGATCCAATACACATTGTGAAAATGTTATAATTGATTCCTATATCTATACTCCCGTTACCGATTTCAGTAATTCCGGTGATCCATTTGTAAGTTTTACTGATCTTTCAACAAATATTCCGGATACCTGGAGTTGGAATTTTGATGACGGTGGAACGTCCACACTTCAAAATCCTACACATAATTATACCGATGATGGAGTTTATAATGTTTGTTTAACTGCATCCAATGCAGCGGGTTCCGATACGTATTGTAAAAATGTAACTATAAGCAGCTTCCCTTCACCGATCGCATCATTTATTTTCAGTGGAGATCCGAATGTTACATTCGCAGATCTTACCACAAATGATCCATATGCATGGGATTGGGATTTTGATGATGGAGGAACAAGTACAGTTCAAAATCCTGTTCATTTCTTTGATGAGAACGGAACCTATAATGTTTGTCTTACTGCAACTGCAGCGGGCGGATCTGACACTTATTGCGCCAATGTTATTATTACAACTTTAGGCTCTGCTCCGGTTACTGATTATACCTGGACACTTACAGGACTTACATTATTCTTTACCGATATTTCAACTAATGAACCTTCCGATTGGTTGTGGCAATTTGGTGATGGCTCCATTTCCGGATTACAAAATCCATCACATAGTTATGCAGTTACAGGAGAATACAATGTTTGTCTTACTGCAATAAACGATTATGGCAGCATGGATAATTGTAAGATAATTAATGTAAATCCTGTTGGCATTTTAACTACTGATGCGGAAGTGATCAGCCTTTATCCGAATCCTGTAACTGATCATACTATCGTTGTGCTTCCGGAATTAATTAATGATCTTAACGAAATCACCCTTTATAATGCTGTAGGAACTCAAATTAATACTGATCAATTGTTTTTAAATAAATCAAATACAACCTTACAGATCAATACAAAATTGTTACCTGCCGGCACTTATACCATTAAAATAGCAAATGGATCGAAATTGTATATAGCACAATTTGTTAAAATATAAAAGAATATTTCAATATCTGGAAATTCTTAATCTCCTTGCAAAAGAATGCTGCATTTAAAATGTGGCATTCTTTTTTTAAAAAAATTTGAATAGATCAACTTCTTACTGAATTTCATAAAATGTTTTTTTCGCATTTCCACGGGAAATTTAATTTACAATCCTCCTATTCAAATTACTGAATGTCTCCCTAAAAATTTTACATAAATGCTTACTTTGTGACACATTTAATTATTTTTTACCTGTAATTAAAATCATTCAATTGTAAAGTTTAAGTAATATAATAATTCATTTTTATGGAATTTTACTATAATTAAAACTTCATGTTTGTTTTTTTTGTTAAACCCATCTCTTATCATACCAAACTGCTTTCCATTTACACTAGAATATCCACACAATTTCTTGTATTGTGACCGTCACGTTACTCCATAAAAAAATTCCGATTTTGATATATTAATACTTATGCGTATTATTATAGTGGGAATAAATCCAAAAAATAAGCATATGAAAAAGATTTTTTCAAGCGTTATATTGATCACCCTCATCAATATAACATTTTCACAAGTTCCCCTCACGATAGGCACCACTACATACGATTATCAAACCTATGGCTCAAGCAACAACCATTTGATTGCTTACCCCGATGGGAAGGTTTCAGCAAGCTGGATGGGTTCCAGCACTTTTACCCCGGCTTTCAACAATCTCGGAACCTATTACAATCACTTTAATGGTGTGTCCTGGGGTTCGTTTCCTACAGCCCGACTGGAAACGGCTAAAACTTATTCGACAGAGCTTCTTACAGTAATGAGCCATGAAGTAGTTGTAGCAGATGACGTTTCAAGAGTTTTACTATTTAAAAACACCACTATTGGCGGCACAAGCTGGACAGAAACCGGCGGCTCCGATGTAATAGATGGTTGGTATCCAATGGCCTATTGCCCCGAAGGAACCGATGATATTTATGTAGTGACCATGAAACCAAATCAGGAGGATCTATTATTTTCCAGGTCTGATGATGGAGGTGAAACCTGGGCAATTTTGGAATCTGCACTGCCAAATACCACAGAAGCCTGGGGATGTGATCTCGTTTTACCGGATTGTTATCAGGTTGTTGTGCATGGAAACGATGTTTATGTGCTTTATGGGAGTTTGATCTCTGATCTGATTCTCATGCATTCCGGCAATAAAGGATTAACCTGGGATGCCAGTCCAACTGTGCTTGTAAATTTTCCTATCGATAATTATGTAGCAGGTGCGGGTGAAACCACGGATTGGGACGGAGACGGGGATTTTGACTGGGTAAATACAACTGACGGCCGACATGAAATGATACTTACTGATGATGGTACTGTGCATGTTTTTGCGGGAAGGATGCAAATTCAGGATGTTTCAGGTGTTACAGGATTTTATTACGATTTTTCAAAGGCCGGAATTTATCATTGGAAAACAGGAGATGCCGCAGCAACATTGCATGATGAATTTGTTATCGATTGGGATGGTGATGGTGATCCTTTTAGTGGAATAACCGATAATCTTGATGCTTACAATTGGGAAAGTTTCACCTTTATGCCCACTGCTTCGTATGATGCTGATATTGATAGAATTTATTTATCGTATATGATGCCTGTGGAAGGTGAAGTTTCGGCAAGCGATCAAAACTATTCCGATCTTTTCGGTACTTATTCCGATGATGGTGGCGATACCTGGTCAGACCCGATAAACCTTACTTATTCTGCTTTTTTGGGAAAGGAAAATGCTTATCCAAGTGCAAGTCCAAGATCTATTGGGAACAAATTCCACGTGATGTGGCAACAGGATAATGAACCCGGAACTTCGCAGGATCCTGCTCCCGGTGATGATGATATTTTAACTAACAACATGAAATATGTTGCCTGGGAGGATACCAGGTTTGAACCCTATAATCCCACTGTTGATTTTACATTTACTTTAAGTCCAGGATTTACGGCAACTTTCACCAACTTGTCAGTAGATGCCGAGGAATATTTATGGGATTTTGGAGATGGATTCACTTCAACTTTAATGAACCCTACGCATACCTATGCTGCGGGAACTTATGAAGTGTGCCTTACCGGCTATAATCATTATGGGGAAGCAACCACATGTCAAACTGTAGTGGCCGTAAATGAACCTATTGCAGATTTTATCTCATTTGGCGATCCCGATGTCTCTTTTGTTGACCTTTCCACGGGAGCTCCGGATACTTGGTTTTGGGATTTTGGGGATGGTTTTACAAGCACCTTATCAGATCCAGTGCATACTTATTTAACTAATGGAACATTCACTGTTTGTTTAACTGTTTCTAATTTAGCAGGTTCAGATACTTACTGTGATGATGTTATAATTGACAGTTACCTCGCACCAACAGCTTATTTTATTCACTCAGGTGATCCAATAGTAACCTTTACCGATCTTTCAACAGGCGGACCAACTTCCTGGTTTTGGGATTTTGATGATGGATTTACGTCAACGCTGCAAAATCCGGTTCATACCTATGTAGAAAACGGAACCTATAATGTTTGTCTTACCGCTACGAATGGAGTTGGAGAAAGTACTACCTGTCAGGATGTTGTAATATCAAGTTATACTGCTCCGGTTGCCTATTTTTCGCATACCGGCGATCCATTGGTAACCTTTACCGATCTCTCCACTAACGAACCCGATGAATGGTTCTGGGATTTTGGAGATGGAATTACCTCTACTTTAGAAAATCCAACACATACATTCGCAGAAAACGGCACTTTTGAAGTTTGCCTTACCGCTACCAATGCAATTGGTTCTGATACCTATTGCGAAAATATTGTTATAGACGGTTATGCTGCACCAAATGCTCTTTTCTCCTTTGCCGGCGATCCAGATGTGAGTTTTACTGATCTATCTACTGGCGATCCAACTTCCTGGTCATGGGATTTTGATGACGGTGATTTCAGTACCTTACAAAACCCTGATCATACTTTTGTTGAAGATGGCACCTATAATGTTTGTTTAACTGTTGAAGGACCGGGAGGCAGTGATGAGGGCTGTATGAATGTGATAATTAACAATGCGGGATCAGCACCAATCGCTGGTTTTACATATGTTATTTCAGGGCCATTAACAGTAACCTTTACCGACATTTCCATTAACGAACCAACCGATTGGGTGTGGGATTTTGGAGATGGTGCAATTTCCGGTATTCAAAATACTGCTCACACTTATGCAACAATTGGTAGTTATAATGTGTGTTTAACAGCATCCAATGCGGCAGGTTTTAATACCTATTGTAAATCTATTGAACTAACGAATGCAATCAACAATTTACAAACTGAACAACTCAACATATATCCAAATCCTGCAACAACGTCTGTTACAATTAGTATGGATAATATTGATAATGACTATGTGTTAAGTGTATATAATACCCTCGGACAAATAATTTCTGTGGAAAGTGTTTTAATTAATGCAAAAATTATTATGCAGGTTAATACATTAGCGGCAGGAAATTATGTTATTAAATTGAACACTTCGCAAGCTGTTTACGAAGGCATGTTTATTAAAGACTAATAAATTGATACCGAAAAAAAAGCCCGTTTACTAAAAAGTAAAGGGGCTTTTTTCTAGCCTTCGCATATTCAAAATTGAATCTCTGTAATGCTTAATATTATTGCATTCATATTTTAATTTGTGCGTAAAAATGCGCAAGGCATAAAAAAAATGAGTCCGGAATTTCCAAACTCATTTTTTTCTTTTAAATAGCTTATTTCATTTTAATTAATTTATCAGTTTCAATTGTATTATTGGAATTTCTAGCTTCGCGAACTTTGGGTAGTATCTAATCCCGAAGTATACATATCAATAGTATCTCCAATCATCGGAATTGTGTCATCATGCATTGTAATAGCCTCTATGCCGCTGTTCGCTGCATTACTTTCCAAAATTGCAAAAGCCTGGTTTGTTATGCCAAGGAATAAAAAAACCATAAATGATAGTTTCTGCATTTTGCATGTTAATAGAGGCATTTTTTTGATTTGGGTTAACTTTTTCATAGTTTTAATTTTAGAAATTAACTTAATTATCTAAATTTACACTAAATATTAATACCATACAATAATGAAAACATATTGCAAGTCACAAAATATTATATAATTGGTAATTTATAACGCATTTATTACCTTTTTAAAAAATTGAAAATGAAACAATTGCCGTTCCTTAGATTGCTGTTTTTTATCTCCTTCTATCACATTTGTATAGACACAAAAGCACAGGCACCTGAAATTTTATGGGAGCACGGTTATGGTGGAAATGAAGATGACAGAGCAGAAAAAGTAATTGAAACACCTGATGGTGGTTTTTTAAGCGTGGGGTATTCAAATTCTACTAATGGTGATATAGAAATTACGCATGGTTTAAATGAATTTTTAGTAGTTAAATCGGATGTGGACGGCAATTTTGAATGGAGTAAAAATTATGGAGGAAGTAATGGAGAATATTGTTATGGGGCATGCATTGGTCTAAATGGCGGATATGTTTTAACAGGACAAACAAATTCTATAGATGGAGATATTAACTTTAATCATGGTGTTTATGACTGTTGGGTGGTAAAAATTGACAGTGTTGGTAATATTGAATGGGAGAAAACTTTCGGTGGAAGCATGGATGATGCGAGTTTTGATATCATACAAACCTCAGATGGCAATTATTTGCTTAATGCCGGAACAGCATCTCATGATGGTGATATAACTGAACTGCATGGTATTGACAAGGCGGATTTTTGGCTTGTTAAACTCAATCCTGAAGGAGATATTTTATGGGAAAAAACGTATGGCTCTACTTCAGATGAAGTCTCTTACTCTATTATTGAAACCCGAAATGGAGATTTTGTAGCTGCCGGTTTTACCACAGGAAATGATGGTGATGTGAGTGGCTTTCATGGGTGGTTTGATTATTGGGTAATTCGCGTAGATAACGAAGGTAATTTGATATGGCAAAAAGCCTTAGGTGGTTCTGATGTGGACAAGGCATATTCTGTAGTTGAAAAATCGGACCATGGTTTTTTAATTGCAGGCGAAACTTATTCCGATGATGGCATGGTTACAGATAACCACGGGGATGAAGATGTTTGGGTAGTTGCCTTGGATAGCGCCGGTAATTTTCAATGGCAAAGAGCCTATGGCGGTGAAGGGAGTGAGATGGCCCGTTCTATTACGCAATACAATGAAAATGCTTACATTTTTGCCGGTGCATCCAACTATGTTGACGGAGATGTATCAGAATTTTACGGTATTACCGATTATTGGGTTGTAGCAATAGATAGTTTGGGAGAATTATTATGGGAAAAAAATTATGGCGGCACCGATTATGATATACCGCAATCTATAATAAAAACCTCCCTAAATGATATTGTAATTACAGGTGCTTCAAGTTCAATTGATATAGATGTTACCGAAACATACGCAAGCAATAATTTCTGGACAGTTTATTTAGATTATTGTGCTCATACTTTTTATTTAGATAATGATGGGGATGGTTTTGGGGATTTGGCTTTTGATACGCTTGTGTGTGCCTTACCGGCCGGTTTTGCTGATAACGCTTTAGATTGTGATGATACCAACGAAAATATCTATCCCGGAGCTGTAGATATTTGTAATGCCATAGATGACAACTGCAATGGAGAAATAGATGAAGATGCAATGTTCACTCCCTATTTTGCTGATGCTGATGCCGATAATTACGGCAATGCAGATGTGGATTCTTTGGCCTGTATACTGCCTGAAGGGTTTGAATTAAATAACACAGATTGTGATGATACAAACCCCGATATTTATCCCGGTGCAGAAGAAATATTGAATGGATTAGACGATAATTGTGATGGTTTTATAGATGAAGGTTTAGCATTAGAAAACATCAATAATTTAAACATCACCATTTATCCAAATCCCACATTTAATATTTTAAATATTAATTACACAGGCGCTCCTCTCGATTATATTATCTATTCGGTTTTTGGCAATATTATTTACACGCAAACCGCAATTTCAAAACCAACACAAATAAATACTACTGCATTTGCTGCCGGTATTTATATTTTGCAGTTTATGAATGCGGAAGGGGAATATTATTCTGTTGCGTTTACGAAGGAATAAATTTTTAATATGACTTCAATTAACCCTGTTTGATATTCAATATTTAATGTTCGATATTCGATATTATCTACCACCTATCTTACAATTTTCTACATTCTACATGTTAATAGCGACATTTTTTTGAATTGAGTTAACTTTTTCGTAGTTTTAATTTTAGAAATTTCGCTAAAT
This sequence comes from Bacteroidota bacterium, assembly GCA_016706865.1. Taxonomy (NCBI): domain Bacteria; kingdom Pseudomonadati; phylum Bacteroidota; species Bacteroidota bacterium. The sequence continues at coordinate 404,142 of JADJIS010000001.1, forward strand.
ACTAATATCATACAATAATAAAAATTCATTCTAATCCCCAAAATATTAATATAATTGGTAATTTATAACACTTACCTTGTTAAAAAATTGAAAATGAAACAATTGCCGTTCCTTAGATTGCTGTTTTTTATCTCCTTCTTTCACTTTTGTATAGACACAAAAGCACAGGCACCTGAAATTTTATGGGAGCACGGTTATGGAGGAAATAATGATGATAGAGCAGAAAAGGTAATTGAAACACCTGATGGTGGTTTTTTAACCGTGGGGTATTCAAATTCTACTGATGGTGATATAGAAATTACACATGGTTTAAATGAATTTTTAGTAGTTAAATCTGATGTTGCCGGTAATTTGGAATGGAGTAAAAATTTTGGAGGAAGTAATGGAGATTATGGTTACGGGGTATGCAATGGACTAAATGGCGGATATGTTTTGGTTGGCAAAACTAATTCAATAGATGGGGACATTAATTTTTATCATGGCGATTATGATTGTTGGGTGATAAAAATTGACAGTGTTGGTAATATTGAATGGGAGCACACCTACGGTGGCAGTTATACAGAAGGGGCTTCGGATATTATACAAACTTCTGATGGCAATTATTTATTAGGTGCAAGTGTGTGGTCTTCAGATGGCGATATTAGTGCACTTCATGGCATTGATGCAGGTGACTTTTGGCTTGTTAAATTAAGTCCTGACGGGGATATCCTGTGGGAAAAAACATTTGGCTCAACAGAAACTGAACAACTCAATTCTATTATTGAAACCCGAAATGGAGATTTTGTAGCTGCCGGTTATACCACAGGAAATGATGGTGATGTGAGTGGCTTTCATGGGTGGTTAGATTATTGGGTAATTCGCGTAGATAACGAAGGTAATTTGATATGGCAAAAAGCCTTAGGTGGTACTGATGTGGACGAGGCATATTCTGTAGTTGAAAAACCGGATCATGGATTTTTAATTGCAGGAGGAAGTTATTCCGATGATGGCATGGTTACAGATAACCACGGGGATGAAGATGTTTGGGTAGTTGCCTTGGATAGCGCCGGTAATTTTCAATGGCAAAGAGCCTATGGCGGTGAAGGGAGTGAGATGGCCCGTTCTATTACGCAATACAATGAAAATGCTTACATTTTTGCCGGTGCATCCAACTATGTTGACGGAGATGTATCAGAATTTTACGGTATTACCGATTATTGGGTTGTAGCAATAGATAGTTTGGGAGAATTATTATGGGAAAAAAATTATGGCGGCACCGATTATGATATACCGCAATCTATAATAAAAACCTCCCTAAATGATATTGTAATTACAGGTGCTTCAAGTTCAATTGATATAGATGTTACCGAAACATACGCAAGCAATAATTTCTGGACAGTTTATTTAGATTATTGTGCTCATACTTTTTATTTGGATAATGATGGGGATGGTTTTGGAGATTTGGCTTTTGATACGCTTGTGTGTGCCTTGCCGGCCGGTTTTGCTGATAACGCTTTAGATTGTGATGATAACAATGAAAATATCTATCCCGGAGCTGTAGATATTTGTAATGCCATAGATGACAACTGCAATGGAGAAATAGATGAAGATGCAACTTTCACTCTCTATTTTGCTGATGCTGATGCCGATAATTACGGCAATGCAGAGGTGGATTCTTTGGCCTGTACACTACCTGAAGGGTTTGTATTAAATAACACAGATTGTGATGATACAAACCCCGATATTTATCCAGGCGCAGAAGAAATATTGAATGGATTAGACGATAATTGTGATGGTTTTATAGATGAAGGTTTAGCATTAGAAAACATCAATAATTTAAACATCACCATTTATCCAAATCCCACATTTAATATGTTAAATATTAATTACACAGGCGCTCCTCTCGATTATATTATCTATTCGGTTTTTGGCAATATTATTTACGCGCAAACCGCAATTTCAAAACCAACACAAATAAATACTACTGCATTTGCTGCCGGTATTTATATTTTGCAGTTTATGAATGCGGAAGGGGAATATTATTCTGTTGCGTTTACGAAGGAATAAATTTTTAATATGGCTTCGATTAATCCTGTTCGATATTCAATATTTAATGTTCATTATTCGATATTACATTCCCTGTTTTCAGAATATTCGATTGATCTGCGCTGTTGATGGTCAAACTCACCACTCACTATTTACAAAAAATCATTTGGTAAAAGAATAATTATCCGGCTACATAGGATTTAGCTCTTTACTGATTACTCATTACTGATTTTTGATCTGCTTCAAATAAAAAAGGGCTGTCTCAATTAGAAAAAGCCCTTTTAAAAATTTAAGCTATTTTTTATTCAATTATCATCCCCGCTCCTACTGTTGAATTAGTTCCTTCATCAATAATAATTATTGAACCTGTATTTCTGTTTCGGCGATATTCGTCGTAGAATAATGGAACGGTTGTACGCAATTTAACACGTCCAATTTCATTGAGTGATAAACTGTCAACATCCTGAATTCTGTGCAGGGTATTTACATCCACTTTATATAAAATTTCTTTCACTACGCAACGCGCATCACGGGTTGTATGTTTAATTGCGTATTTACCATTTAACTGCAATGGTTTTTTATCATCCATCCAGCACAACATAATATCAATTTCCTGTCCGATCTTAGGCACGTTATTTTCGCGCACTATCATATCTCCTCTGCTGATATCGATATCATCTTCCAGAATTAACGTAACACTTTCGGGTGGAAAAGCTTCTTCCATATCACCGTCAATAGTTTTAATAGCTGCGATCTTGGAAGTTAATCCTGATGGTAAATGCATAACTTCATCACCAGGTTTAAATACACCACCAACAACTCTTCCTGCGAAACCGCGGTAATCGTGATATTCGTTACTCATAGGTCTGATAACAGATTGAACCGGAAAACGGCAATCAATTAAATTATGATCGGAACCGATGTGAACTGTTTCTAAGGTATATAATAAGGTTGGCCCTTCATACCAAGGCATATTTTTACTGCGATCAACAACGTTATCTCCAAACAATGCGCTGATTGGAATAAAACGCACATCCTGCACATCTAATTTAGATGCAAAATGACGAAATTGTTCTACTACTTCATCGTATTTTTCTTTATCATAATCAACAAGATCCATTTTATTGATACAAATAACGATGTGAGGAATTTGCAATAATGACGCAATAAATGAATGACGATAAGTTTGTTCCACAACACCGTGACGTGCATCTACCAATATAATAGCTAGGTTTGCAGTGGATGCACCTGTAACCATATTTCTGGTGTATTGAATATGACCCGGTGTATCTGCAATAATGAATTTTCTTTTTGGTGTTGCGAAATAACGGTAAGCAACATCAATGGTAATTCCCTGTTCGCGTTCTGCTTTTAAACCATCGGTAAGTAAAGCGAGATTTACATATTCTTCGCCTCTTTGTTTTGATGATTTTTCTATGGCTTCCATTTGATCAACAAAAATGGATTTTGAATCGTATAATAATCTTCCGATCAAAGTTGATTTACCATCATCTACCGATCCAGCAGTTGTAAAGCGCAATAATTCCATGTTTAAGTAACCATGGTTGTCGAATGTTCCGTTATCGTTAACTAAATGTTCCATAAAAAAAGGTATTGAACAATATTTTTTTTGATTAAATTAATTTGAATGAAAAAGCCGGTTAATTTTTAAGATTAAAAATATCCCTGTTTTTTTCTGTCTTCCATTGATGTTTCACTGCGTTTGTCGTCTGAACGATTTCCGCGTTCAGTAAGACGTGTTGTAGCTACTTCGTAAATAATTTTTTCAACGGTATCTGCATCGCTTTCCACTGCTCCTGTAATAGGAAGATCGCCACAGGTTCTGAAACGAATTTGTTTAGATATTACCTTTTCGTTAGGTCGTAATTTAACCCATTCAGGATGTGTGGAAATAAATGTTCCGTCTCTTTCAATTACTTCGCGCTGATGTGCGAAATACAATTTCGGAAGAGGAATATTTTCCTGATAAATATATTGCCAAACATCCATTTCTGTCCAGTTAGAAATTGGAAATACACGGAAATGTTCGCCGTGATGTTTTCTTCCATTAAATAAATTCCATAATTCAGGTCTTTGATTTTTTGGATCCCACTGTCCGAATTCATCTCTGTGTGAAAAAAATCTTTCTTTTGCACGGGCCTTTTCTTCATCTCTTCTTGCCCCACCCATTGCGGCATCGAATTTATTTTTTTCCAAGGTTTCCAATAAAGTAACTGTTTGCAAAGCATTTCTGCTTGCATTCATTCCCTGTTCTTCCACAGCTGTTCCTTGTTGAATAGAATCTTCCACTGAACCGACAATTAATCTCGCGCCTACTTCATTAACAAGCCAATCGCGATATTCCATTGTTTCGGGAAAATTATGTCCTGTATCAATATGCACTAATGGGAAAGGAATTTTCGCAGGCCAAAAAGCTTTTCTTGCAAGAAAAACCATTACAATAGAATCTTTTCCGCCGCTGAATAATAAGGCAGGATTTTCAAACTGTGCCGCAACTTCCCGCATTATAAAAATGCTTTCTGCTTCCAATTCTTTTAAGTGCGTTAAACTGTAACTCATGAATACTGTTTTTTATTAATTTTATATTATTGAATCCGGAACACTTTAAAGTATTCCGTTTATTTTATTTTTTTATTACCGGTAAAATAAAGTCAAGCAACATCTGCACACTTTCCTCAATTTCCATTTTATCTGTTCTGATCTCCAATGCGGGATTTTCGGGTGCTTCGAAGGGTGAAGTAATTCCGGTAAAATCCGGTATCAATCCTGCCCTGGCTTTTTTATATAATCCTTTTACATCACGCGCTTCACAAACTTCCAGTGGTGCATTGATATAAATTTCCAGAAAATCATTTTCCCCGATCAGTTCCTTCGCCATTTTTCTGATCTCATTGGTAGGGCTTACAAAACTGTTTATGGTGATGATCCCGCAATTCAGAAACAATTTGCTCACTTCCGCAATTCGGCGAATATTTTCAATTCTGTCGGCATCTGAAAAGGAAAGGTTGTTGTTTATTCCTGAACGGATATTATCTCCATCCAGCAACATGGTAAGGTTTCCATTAGCATGTAAGATCTTTTCCAGGTGTTGGGCGATAGTACTTTTCCCCGAACCTGAAAGGCCGGTCAGCCAGATCACCTTGGCGGTCTGCTGTAAAAGATCCTCTTTATCAATGCGCTGTAAAAGCCTGTCGAATATGGGATGAATGTTTTCCTGCACTTCTTTCATTTCTCGAAATAGATTCCAAATTGCGCCGCAAAGTTACAAAACGTCATCGGTTTTATTGATGAATGACTGAAAGAAAGGGTTGTATCCCTGTTTTTTTTCTTTCTTAGATCTTTATCAGCTTCCATTTCCCCCGTCTGAAAAGGATGATGAAAGCAACAGCCATCAACGATTCAGAGATTGGAATGGCCATATAAATACCTGAAGAATCAAGTTCCAGAGAGATAGCAAGAAAATATGCCAGGGGTATCTGTATGAGCCAAAATCCGACAAAATTGATCATAGTTGGAATCTTGCTGTTTCCCGCTCCATTAAAAGCATTTGCCAAAACCATCTCATAACCATAAAAGATATAACCCATACAAATGATACGTAAACACTTGACTCCCTCCTGAATCACAGCCTCCTCATTCGTGAATATGCTCAGGAAATTGGCAGGAAAAATGACAAAAATAACGGTTACAATACCCATAAAGATGAGATTGAAGTAACCCGTTCGCCAGACAGCTTTTTCGGCTCTTTCGGGTAGACCGGCACCCAGGTTTTGACCTGTTAGTGTTGCGGCGGCATTACTTATACCCCAGGCCGGCAATATGCTAAATATGAGAATTCGTATGGAGATGGTGTAACTCGCGAGCACCTGTTCCCCAAAATTGCTCATAATGCTCATTAAAAATATCCAACTGGAGGAAGCGATAATAAATTGACCCGTAGCGCCGGCTGATACTTTTACAAGTTTGGCAATGATATCTGCTTTTAATCCGAATATCTTACCCTTTAAATGAATGAGCGATTTTCCATTAAAGAGATGATAAATTTGATAGGAAACACCGATTGTCCTACCAATATTGGTTGCTACAGCCGCACCTAATAAACCGAGTTCGGGAAAAGGACCTATTCCAAAAATAAACATGGGGTCGAGAATGATATTGATACCATTTGCAATGATGAGGCTTCTCATTGCAATACCGGCATCACCTGCTCCTCGAAAAATTCCGTTTATGAGAAATAATAACATGATAGTGATATTCCCGGATATCATTAATCGGGTGTAACTGACACCATAATCTACAAGTGCCGGACTTGCTCCCATCATTTCGAGAATATTTCTCGAATAAAATAATCCGATAATAGAAATGATCAATGAAATTCCGATACCGCCGTAAATAGCCTGAACGGCGGTTACTTTGGCTTCCGTGATATTTTTCTCACCAACTCTTCTTGCAACCAGAGCAGTTGCACCCATACTTAATCCGAAACCCAGCGAATAAATAATGGTTAAAGTACTTTCCGTTAATCCAACAACTGCAACAGCCTGTGTACTAACCTTGCTCACAAAAAATATATCCACCACCGCAAATAAACTCTCCATGAACATTTCAAATATCATGGGAATTGCGAGCATAAAAATTACGCGATCTATGCTCCCTGTTGTGGTATCTACATTTTCTCCTTTTAGAGCTTGAATGAATAATTTAAAAATATTTCTTTTTTGACCAGCCATTTAAATTTGAACTTCAAAATTGTATATGCCTAATACAATCCATTTTTCGAAGCCCAAAGGTGGGAAGAAATTAAGAAGAAAACAAAGTAGTATAACTAATTGCATTTAATAAAGCAGAATAAACAATAAGATGGTTATATTTTATTTAAATCCTATTGCAGTAAAAACTACAAAACCCTCCACATTGGGAGGATTTCGTAGTTCGCTTTGTATTCCGGTAATGCCGAATTGATACTAACATGGCTGCCAGAATAATTTAAAGTATTAATTATTATTTAAAATCAGTTTAATTTTCGACAATAAATGTTTTAGTATATAATTCGTTTCCGCTTTTTGCATTTAATATATACATTCCATCAGGCAAGGTATTTATCTTAATGGAAATAATATTTTCGGAATGATGTAACTCCTGCAGCATTAATTTACCATCTGAAGCATAAATATAAATATCCGTATCGTCGGTATTGTTATCCGCTTTCTGCACCATTAACATTTCGGAAGCAGGATTCGGATATACCAGAATTTCATTTTTAGCTAAAATATTATCCTGTCTGAAATAATCGGAAAAATATATTTTTGGTGTATAAGATATATTATAAATAAGCACTTCAGATAATACTCCCACCAAAGAATTTAAGGTTACTCTTGCACGTGCAATTTCCACTCCCGGCGCATTTGGAACTTTTAATTTTAAGCGGAACTGGTAACTTCCTATTAATTCAACCTCCGCAAGGCTAAAACCTCTTTTATTCCTAATCACATTCCCATCTGAATCAAATATAGTGAGCCTTAACTTGGATAGCAGATCTAACCCCAATACGGTACCGTTAGTACCCAATGTGAAAGTAACAGTACTACTGGCAGGACCTGGTGTACTAAAACCAAGATCCAAAAAAGCGTGATCGGAAACCCCAAAAGGAATTACCAGACCCGCATAATTATTTTTATTTGCATCAATTGCCTGCATAGCATTCAACACGCCTGAATTACAACCAAGGGTTACGGGATTGCATGGTCCGCCATCATAAATATAATCTGCATAAATGCTGCTTGAAGCTGGAGCATGTACAGCACCATATACATCAATCTCATTGGATAATGTCAATAAACTTCCGGCAGTTAAACGTGTTGCAACGGCAGTTTCTCCTTTAGGAACCTTTAATTTTAGAATACCTTTTCCGGTTTCATCTATTTCGATGTCGGCGAGTGTAAAAACTAATTTTTCTGCGATCATTTCATCTGCTGCATTAAATAAACGCATGGTAAGCGAAGCCAGAAGATCAGCATTTAACACCGCCTCACTTTCCACATAAAATGCAACAACAGAACCTTGAGGTGCAGGATTGCTAAATCCTACTTTAAGAAAGGAACCGCTGAGTAAACCAATTTCAGTTTTTAAAGTTGCGTAAGAATTAATGTCATTGTCGGTGGCATTTTCAGGATTCTGAACTCCTGAGGAACACAATAATGGAATAATAGGATCACATGGTCCTGAATTGATCAAAATATCCGCACCATTTTGAGCAGATAGATTACCCATACACACTAACCCGAGCATGCATGCTAAAACTCTTGTAGAGAATTTTCTCATAAAATAAAGTTTTTAAGATTAAAAAAAAATAATTGTTAACAGGGCAGGAATTTGAACAAACGTGACATAATAAATGCTTGTGTTCGCTAACAACATTTAAAGGAAAGTATAAGCAATAAAAATCTGTATACATTTTTTTCATGTACATACCTTTATAATCATAAATTTTATAGTGGCTGAAACTTACACGAGGATATAATAATCCTCCATATACCTGATTGGGGTTATTCTCACTAATCCAAATATATTGTAGTAATTTGAGAAAAACAAATTTATTTTTTGTGGTGCGATAAATTTAACATTTGATGTAATTAAAAAATTAGTAAAAAGTTTTATACATATATAAATAATTCATATATGATTAATTGCAATCTAAAAGTGTAGTATTAATTATAAGTGATGAAAATAACATTTCGAATTAAGTTATTTGAATTTATTTATGAGATAAATTTTAGTAAAATATTTTCTGCAGAACATAAATTTATATATGCATAAAAAAAAATAAAAGTGGATATTGAAATGCAGGGGTAATTTCAATTTATCAAATTTTCCCCCGCGACATTCCTGAAATAATTGTAAGATAAACCATTCGTGAAATACCGTACATTAAAAAACCCTTCAATTTCTTGAAGGGTTTCTGTCGGGGCAGCTGGATTCGAACCAGCGGCCTCCTGCTCCCAAAGCAGAATTTAGGGTATTGTGTTATTGTGACTTTTTCCCGTAAAACCCCGCTAATATAGTAACTATTACTAACTTTCAAGGTTTTACCTTATCTCTTTATTATTGGTTTATTTTACGTTATTATATGCAAATGGTATGCAAATTGATATATTTGCATACAAACAACCATTTATGGAAAAGCAAGTCTTCATTTCAATTTACTTAGATACCCGCCGGGCAAAAGAAACGGGCAAGTTTCCAGTTAAACTTAGGGTTTTTACTTCCAACCCCCGGAAACAAAAACTTTACCCTACAAAATTTGAAATGAGTAAAGCCGACTTTCATAGTATATGGGAAACCACTAAACCCCGGACTGAATATAAAAAGACCCGTTTAGCACTTCAGGAGGTAGAAACAAAAGCAAATAAAACAGCTGAAGATCTTAATATTTTCACCTTTGAACAGTTTGAAAAGAAACTTTACAGGAAAAACGGCGCCGGGGCAGATATGTTTTTTCAGTATGCAATAGCAATAGACCGCTTAAAGGAAAATAAGCAGATTGGAACTGCAAGTAATTACGATTTAGCCCTAAAATCAATTAAAGAATTTTTGATTCATGAAAAGGGCAAGGTTCCTGCAAATATGCCACTTAATGAAATAAGTAAGGATTGGTTAGAAAAATTTGAAACCTATATGGTTAAAACAATGGGTAAAAGCAGAACCACTTTAAGCATGTATGTAAGAACTTTAAGAACTGTCTATAATAATGCACTATCTGAAAATGAGATTGAAAGGGAATTTTACCCCTTTGGTAAAAGAAAATATCAGGTTCCGGCCACTAAAAGAGTTAAAAAAGCACTTACAAAAGCGGAACTAAAGTTAATGTTTGAAACAACCCCAAAAACAAGAGGGCAGCAAAGGGCAAAGGATTTTTGGTTTTTCTCTTTTATCTGTAATGGAATGAATATGAAAGATATTGCCCTATTGAGATACAAAGACATGAATGAAGATTCCTTTGTATTTTACCGGGCAAAAACAATAAACACCTCAAAAGCAGATTTAAAACCTATTACGGTTTATCTTAGTGACTTCGCTAAAGAGGTTATAGCGAAATATGGTAACCCCGATAAAAAACCTGAAAATTTAGTTTTTTCAATTATTTCAGATCAGGAAACAGAGGAAACAAATTTTTTCAAAGTGAAAAACTTTACGAGCAACATAAACAAGAACCTTAAAAAATTTGCAGAGGAATTGGGTTTAAGTGTCGAAATTTCAACTTATTGGGCGAGGCATAGTTTTGCTACCAGTGCAATAAGAAACGGCGCTTCAATGGAATTTGTAGGGGAAGCATTAAACCACAGTAACCCGGAAACAACAATTGGATATTTTGCAGGGTTTGAGGAAAAGGATAAAAAGGAAATAATGAAAAGCCTTCTTTCATTTTAAAAAAAGCAAAAATTTAGTATGGGTTTTAATGAATTAAAGGAACTTAAAAAACAACTACCCCAAGCTATCAATTTTGGGGATACAATTTATTGTTTGATTATTGTACCAACTGATACAGATGGCTTTGATAAACATAGCAAACATATTTTGCAAAATGGTGCTGAAATTACTGATGAGTTAGCCTTACAGTTTAGTAATGATAATGATTTTAGACTAATTTATTTAACCATATTTTTTGGATCCTCTTTTCATTTTGATGCTAATCAAATAAAACCCGGTAAACACAATGAGTGAATACGCAATAAATCAATACTTAGGAGTAGCTGAAAAAATTGTTCAATATGGCGGAACAAAAAAGGAAACCGCAATAAGGACTGCTTTTTTTAGCCTTCTAAATGAATATGCAAAAGGAAAAGGTTTATTAGTAGTTGCTGAAGTAACTATTAAAGGAACCAAGGGTAAAAACGTAACCCCCGATGGAACTTTAAAAGATTCACTTAGACAGGATTGGGGATATTGGGAAAGTAAAGACGAAAGCGATAAAATAGAAGATGAAATAAAAAAGAAATTTGACAGGGGATATCCAAAGGAAAATATTCTATTTGAAGATTCACAAACCGCTATATTATATCAAAATGGATATGAAGTTAAAAGAGTAAAAATGAGTGATCCGGCGGCGCTGGATTCATTGTTAAAATTATTTGTAAGCTTTGAACGCCCGGAAGTAATTCACTTTAGAAAAGCAATTGAACTATTTAAACAAGATATTCCAAAGGTTACAGAAACCCTAAGAGGTATTATAGGAGCACAGGAAAAGACAAACATAAAATTTGTAAAAGCAAGTGAAGCCTTTTTAAAATTATGCCATGAAAGTATAAACCCCGATATTACAAGCGAAGATGTAAGGGAAATGATTATTCAGCATATCTTAACTGAAGATATTTTTAATACCATTTTTGATGAAACACAATTCCACAGGGAAAACAATATTGCAAGGGAATTGGAAAAAGTAATTTCAACCTTTTTTACAGGAAATACAAAAAGAATTGCACTTTCCACCGTTCAACATTATTACCAAACTATAAACGCCGCCGCCGCCGGTATTGCTGACCACCATGAAAAACAAAAGTTTCTAAAAGTAGTTTATGAAACTTTCTATAAAAGTTACAACCCTAAAGCAGCTGACAGATTAGGAGTAGTTTATACTCCAAATGAAATTGTTCGGTTTATGGTTGAAAGCACTGATTATTTATTAAATAAACATTTCGGAAAATCTTTAGAAGATAAAGGTGTAGATATACTTGACCCGGCCACTGGAACTGGAACTTTTATTTGCGATATAATTGATTTCATAAGAAAGGATAAATTGGACTATAAATATGCTGAAGAACTTCATGCAAACGAAGTTGCAATTTTACCATATTATATTTCAAATCTTAATATCGAATATACATATAAACAAAAAACTGGAAGTTATAAAGAATTTCAAAGTTTATGTTTTGTAGATACATTGGATAATTTAAACTTTAAATCTTCCGGAAAACAAATATATTTATTTGAATCACTAACTGTAGAAAATAGTAAAAGAATCAAAAAGCAAAATGAAAAGAAAATTTCTGTGATTATTGGGAATCCACCCTATAATTCAAATCAAATGAATGAAAATGACAATAATAAAAACAAGGCCTACATTGCAATAGATAAAAGGATAAAAGATACATTTATTGAAAACGGAACAGCACAAAAGTCAAAAATGTATGACATGTACGCGAGATTTTATAGATGGTCAATGGATCGAATAGATGAAAATGGTTTAATTGCTTTTATTACTAATAATTCCTTTGTTAATACAAGAACATTCGATGGTTTCAGGAAATCAATTCAAGATGAATTTGATTTTGCCTACATTGTTGATTTTGGAGGAAACATAAGGGAATTATCAGGAAAAGATGGAATATTTTTAAATGAAAAGCATACTATATTTGGTCAGGCAGCAGCTGTTGGTATTGCAATTATGTTTCTTATTAAATCTCAAAAGGATAAAAATAAAATATGTAATATTCAATATATCCATCCTACAGATATAAGAGCAACAAGAGATGAAAAACTTCAATTTATAAATGAAACTTCAATTAAGGAAATTAAATTTGAACATATTTCACCAGATAAAAAAAATAATTGGATAAATCTTTCAATTAATAATTGGGATAATTTAGTAGCTATACAGGATAAAAATGTAAAGCTAAATAAAAGTGAAAAAGCAATTTTTAAAGTTTATACTAATGGAATTGCTACTGGAAGGGATGAATGGGTTTATGACTACAATAAAACACAATTATCTGAAAAAAATACATATTTTATATCAGAATATAATTCAGAGGTAGAAAGATGGGTAGAGTTTAAAACAAAAAATAAATACATAGATACTAAGGATGAATCAAATCCAATTGTAGATAATTTCCTTCATACTCCTAATAATATAATAAAATGGAGTAAAATGATTAAAAGAGACAAATTTAGAAAAGGAAAACTTGGAGAAGTAAAAAGTGATAATATAATATTTTCACATTATCGTCCTTTTTTTAAAACCTATTATAATTCCGGGTATATACTTAACGATGTTAGAGGTCAATTTGATTTAATTTTTCCAAATAAAGATGCAATAAATACAATAATTACATTTAATAATTTCAATAATAAATCATGGGATGCCCTAGCTGTTAACACCATTGTTGATTATAATTTCCTTTACGGGGGCGCAAATATCCTTTCATTGTACATATATGATAATGAGGGTAATAAAATTGATAATATTACCACTTGGGGGCTAATTCAATTCACTAAATTTTACAAATTAAATCAAATTACCAAATTAGAAATATTTAATTATTTGTATGGCGTATTATCGAGTCCTAATTATAAAAACAACTACGAACAAAATTTAAGGCGAGAATTTCCTCGTATCCCATTTTACAAAAATTTTTATAAATGGAGTAATTGGGGCAAACGATTAATGGATTTACATATTAATTACGAAACCATTGAACCATTCAAATTAAAACAAATTACAAATGATAATAAAGAACAACCAAAAGCAAAATTAAAAGCAAATAGGGAAACTGGCATAATAGTGTTGGATGAAAACACAACCTTAACAGGAGTTCCGCCGGAGGCATGGAATTACAAATTAGGCAACCGTTCAGCATTGGAATGGGTATTAGATCAATACAAGGAAAGCAAACCCAAAGACCCCACCATTGCAGAAAAATTTAATACTTACAAATTTGCAGATTATAAGGAGCAGGTAATTGATTTATTGAAACGGGTTTGCACTGTTTCTGTTGAAACAATGAAAATAATTGAGGAAATGAAAAAGGAAAATGAATGAAGGAAAGTTTTAAAGATGGCAAGAGAATAATTGAAAACAATTTCGAAGATTGGTGGAATGGACTATTTGATAAAATAATTAGTGGAGAATATACTGACAAGGTAACAGGTTTGATAACAATATATAAAATTAATGACAAGGAGATAAATAAAATAAAAAGTAAAAAAAGGGAAATTTATTGGGAGGCAGTTGATAATAAATTTTTGACCCTCAAAAATAGTTTTCTTAACAAATATGAAAAAAGCGAAATTAAAAACAAACTACTTGAGATAGAAATATCAAATTATGATAAACTAATTGATGAAACTAAACTTAAATTAGATTATACTCATAATTTAACATTGAAGGAAAGTATAGAAATTTCAAATAAAAATCCCGGTTGGCGATTTAATCCAATTATGGGTTTAAACTATTCGCAAGAAAAAATATTTAATATAAGGGAACTATATTACAAAACAATTATTTGTGGAGAGCGGAATTATTCAAATATTCAAAGCCCCAACTTGCAATTAAACAATCGAGGCAATTACTTTTTAGTTATTGAGATTGAGGCAATTTTTAAGTATATTAATTGGTTGGCAGAATTTAAATTACAAACCGAACCTTTTAGCTCGAATGAACCGGAAAGTTTCATAACAATTGAAGACTTATTTCGCGATCTCAAAAAATTGGAAACTGCTATAAATGCCTTGAAAATTGTTGAACCACCAATAATTGATAAGGATGATAATTACCTTTTAGGGAGGAACGACAAAGGTGCTTTTACAGCATGGGTAAAAGTGTTAAATGAAAAAGGTTATATAAAAACTACCAATGGTGAAAAAGTTGCACCGCTTTTAAATAAAAGATTCAAAGGTTTGAAATTAGGTAAAGATGGTAGAACCTTAAGTAATTACGAAACAAGAAGCTATAAAACATACTATCAGGACTTTAAAGCCTTAATTTCAAGTAAATAAATTACCCTAATTACATTGAGGTAGTTTAGGTAAAAGAGGTAAAAGGACACTTAGAACTTTGCCATATCAAATTTTTAAATGATATGGAAAAAACTATTTTACTTTCGTTACCGGTTGAAGATTTACAAACCCTTATTATAGATTGTGTAAATACTTGCCTGAAGTATAACAACTTACTTCAAAAGGAAAAGGGCGAAAACGATGAACTTTTAACAGTTCAAAGCGCCGCTAAATTTTTAAGTCTTTCAGTTCCCACCATTTACACTAAGATTTCTAAAGGTGAACTTCCAGTTATAAAACGGGATAAGCGCTGCTATTTTACCAAAGCAGATTTAATGAGTTACTTGAAAGAGGGAAGGGTGCAAATTGATGGATCTGATTTTTTGATCAAAAAAGGTAAATAGTATGTATTTACTGATTCCAATTGAGCTTTGCAGTTATACTATAACAAACTCCTTTTATAGTCCGTTTCAACTGTATATACATTTGAAATCAAGTTGCAGCGGTAAAACGAAACTAATGCCAAATGACTTAAAAACCATTGCAGAAAGTTTAGGGTTTAAATCTGAAAAAACAGTTAAGAACAATCTTAACATTTTGCTTCAAAACAATTGGGTAGGTTTCAATCCAAAATCAGGAATGTATTTTATAAGGAGTTTCAACCAAGTAATGTTTCAAAACGGATTTACCCGCCGGGCGGCGGCTGAATTTGATACAAGGGAAATCAAAAATCTGAATGAATTTTTAACAGCGGCAATAATTAAGAAACTAATAAATTTTAAGGTATGGAAATTACGGGAGGCCGAGCGAAAAAAAGGGCGTTCCAGACAAACCTCCCGTAAATTTCCTTTATTTTTTGATATTGCTAATAACTACTTAGCAAAGATACTGTGTATTTCAAAGAATAAAGCCTTCAGGCTAAAAGAAAATGCAGTTGAAACAAATTATCTTGAAACTCAAAAAGTATTTGTTAAAACGGATATAACACCCAACCAAATAGAAGATTACCTTATTGGTTATCCTGAAGTCAGGAATAAAATTAAAGTAATTAAAAAGCAGGTCTATTTGCAGGGCATTGACAAAATGAGGTCATTTGTTCTTATTAGAAGAAGGAAAAAAATAGAACCATATAAGAAGGGTTTCAGGGAAACATTTAAAAAAAGAAATGAAAAAAGAAAAAATTGAACTTTTAGAAAGTTACTTTAAAACTGAAGATGAATATTTGAACGGGTTTACTTTTAAAATAACCTGTAAAACGGTTTTAAGTGACCTATTCGAAGACCCGGAAACCCCTTTAAGAGTTTTCAGAGCCGCAATTGATAATTTCACTGAACAAGCGGAAAACCCTTTAAAAGCCTTTTTTCAATTCAAAGTGGAACTGGAAACCGAAAAGCTAAAACCGGAGCAAGAAATTTTTATTTATGGCGAATTACTAAACTACCTCAATAAAACTACCTATGAAGATTTTGACCTTTCCCCTATTACAAAACTTTTAGAAACGGGATTTAAAACCTTAACTATCCTTAACACCCCGGAAACCCCAAAAGTTAAAAATATCCGGGAAACCCTTAAAGATCTGATTCAAGCAGAACTGACCAATTTACCCGAAAACTTAAAAACACTTGAATTGAAAGACCGTTTAAATATCCTTTGCAAGTTAGTTCCCTACATTTTGCCTAAAACAATTTCTATTCGAAGTGATCAGGGGGAAAAGGAGTAAAAGCACTTATCAAAACTTAAGGTTTGATGTTGAGAATTGTTGAGTTTGAAACCTCACAAAACCTCACATTAAAACTTGACAAAACTTGATATTTTAATCAAAAACCTAATAAAACCTAATGTTGAAATCTTAATGAAACCTCAAGTTTAACCATATCAAAACCTATTTTAACGGATTTTTGTTAGATTTGGTAAGAAAATATAAACCTATGATTACAGGAATTGACTTTGATGTGCTCTCTTGGAAAATTTTAGAGAATGACACTTTTTATCCATTTATAGAAGCGGAAACAGAATATGTTCCAATTAAGTTTTATGGGTTACTAAATACAACTGATTCATACTTCTCAATACATGCTGTCCATGCTATTAGAAGTAACAAAATAGGGGTAACTCCGGAATTGATGTTATTTGCAATATTTCAGCAACGGTTTCATTTAAAAACTCCTCCCAATAAAGTAACTCCAAGTGATCTTTTTCAATGCTGTGGTCATATGTATAAAGCAATGGTTGAAGAGTTTAGAAATAGAGTTATAAACACAGAATTACAGGGCAAAGAAACTTCAATTACTAAACCGATTTATGACCTTATTTACCCTAAACTTGTAAATATTCTAAACTTTCCTAATTAATCACTTAGTCAATTTCAATTCATTCATCTTTAAACTTAGTTTAAATAAACCCCTTGAACCTGATAAAACCTGAAATCAAAATACAGATAATGTGAAATATTCCCTAACTATTTAGGTTACCCGAAAAAAAACACATGGCAAAGTTTCCCACCTTCCCCACAATTTACGATGACTGCTATACAATTGATATTGCCTGTCTAACCAAATGGGGCTACCTCAAACCCTCACAATTGAAAAGCGGAGGCATACAATGGAGTCGGGATAAAGTTCCTGAAGGCAAAATTGGAATAACAGTAAACACCCTTTCGAAAACCCCCTATCTTGAATTTAACTATACTTCAGATGGAACCCCGATAAATTACTGGGTTCAATTAACTTCCCTTCCCTCGAATTTAGGTAAAGGGTTAGTATGGTTTTTCATTTGCCCCCATACCCAGCGGCGCTGTCGAAAACTTCATTTAGTAGGAACCCACTTTTTACATAGAACTGCTTTTACCGGGTGCATGTATGACAAACAAACCTATTCCAGTAAAACAAGGGCTTTTCATAAGGAATGGGGGAGGATATTGAGGCAGGATGAGGTTTATGGGGAGATTTATGGGAAGGGGTTTAGGAAATATTATAGGGGAAAACCTACAAATAGATATTTAAGACTTTTGAAATCGGTTTCTCAAACAGGATTATCCTAATTACTGGACACATAATTTTGAAACTTTTGTTACAATTTGGCGTTTATTATATAATAATTGTTACTTTTGTAACACTCAATTTAAAAATTAAGGCAAACGCATTATGACTCAAAATGAACTTACCGTTCTTACTCAGAATGGAATTATAGGTCAAAATATTCAGCAATTTAGAAATAGGTTAGGCATTAGTCAAGCAGTCTTATCCGATTATCTGGCAATTTCAAGGGAAATGCTAAGCTATTATGAAACGGGCACTAGAAATATCCCTATTGATGTTATTGCCAAGGCTGCAAAAATATTTGGAGTGGACGAATATGACCTATTTGAAACTCAAAATGAAAATCTGTGTGTTAATTTAGCATTTGCATTTAGATCTGATGATTTGACTGTGGATGACTTAAATAGCATTGCTGACTTTAAAAAGATTATATTAAATTACCTAAGTATGAAAAAAGTTGTAGAAGATGAATCATTTCGTATTAGAAAAAAAGGCAAATGAATTTAGGACTAGCCACGGCATTAATAATAATGATAATATAAGACTAAAAAGTTTACTTTATAAACTTAATGTTTTAACTGTCTTTAAACCCCTGAAAGAAGGGTTTTCAGGGATGGCAATTAAGGTAAACAATAATTCAGATCCCAAAAGATTTATTTTAATCAATAGTTCTAAATCACTTGGCCATCAACATTTTACAATTTGTCATGAATTGTATCACTTATTTGAACAAGAGGATTTCACATCAATGATTTGCACAGCAGGTAAATTTGACAAAAAACAAGAGGTTGAGTACCATGCTGATATTTTTGCTTCCTATTTACTCCTACCAGAATCAGGTATCAAATCAATGATTCCAGATGACGAACTAAGTAAAGACAGAATTTCGCTAAAAACAATATTGAATATAGAACAATATTTTGCTTGTTCAAGAGCCGCATTGCTATATAGATTAAAATCCTTAAGTATAATTTCATCTGAATGTTATGACAAATATTCGGTTAATGTAAAGCGTGGAGCAATCGAATATGGTCACACAATTACACTTTACGAAAGCGGGAATGATAATCAGGTATTTGGTGATTATGGTTCAATTGCAAGAGAGCTATTTGAAAAAAATGTAATTTCAGAGAGCCATTATTATACATTATTATTAGATTTGGGTATGAATATAGACCAATTAGAAAATCTTGATAATGAAGAAAGATGAAAGGATTATTCTAATTGATGCCGATGTAGTTTCACATTTTATATCTGCTGGTGAAATGATATCCATAAAAGCCATTTTTGATATTGAAGTTTATATTTTAAATAAAGTCTATGATGAACTTCAAAAGTTTCCAAAAAGAAAATTAGAGGTTGACAATTTGTTGACGCTGGGAATTGTAAAACTCCTACCTTTTCCTGAAGAAAATGAACAAATAAAAAAAGAATATACTTATATTAAAAAGAACCTATTTAAAGGTGATGGCGAGGCAGCTTCGCTTTCAGTTGCCCGGTTTACAAATAATATCTTAGCAAGTAGTAATTTAAAGGATATTGCAGAATATTGTAAAATGCATAAAATAGACTATCTAACAACTATGGATTTTTTATGTGAAGCATTCAAAAAGGGTCTATTTGACATATCCAGATGTAATAGTTTCATAACTAAAGTTCTAAATGCACGTAGCAAACTCCCAGTTACAAAAATGGAGGATTACCAATGTAAACCCTTAAATTTTTGAATTTTTTAATACAATCCTTAATTTACTTTTCAACCGTTTATTAAACCGATTTATATGCAAATCGTATGCAAATAAAAAAGGGTTCCAGCATTTAACTCGCTGAAACCCTTGTGGTAGTAGTCGGGGCAGCTGGATTCGAACCAGCGGCCTCCTGCTCCCAAAGCAGGCATTCTAACCGGGCTGAACTATGCCCCGAACAATTATTTTATATTTCAGGATTCGAACCGGCGTCCTTCCCGCTTGCGGCGGGACATTCTAACCGGGATGAACTATGCCCCGAACAATATCTTTTTTCGACCTTGCGGCCTTCCCGCTTTCGGCGGGACATTCTAACCGGGCTGAATTCACCCAGAATATTTCTTTTCATCACATTTTCTTTTCTGCCCCTCGGCAGTAAAGTTGGCTAGCCATGAAGTGAATTTTCTCTTCATGCCTCATGAAGAGAAAATTCTACTTCATGGCGGTGAGGGAGAGATTCGAACTCTCGGTACCGTTTCCAGTACGGCAGTTTAGCAAACTACTGGTTTAAGCCGCTCACCCACCTCACCTTCTAGTGATATTTTTTATTTTATAAGAACTTTTGAGGCAGTTTAGCATCAGCCGCACATACATCCTCATTCTTATTAGTGATTTGAATATTTTATAAGAACATTTCCTTGTTTTAAGGGACGCAAAGGTAATAAAAGAGATGGGTTCTTCCTAAAATTTCATAAATACTGTAAAATAAAATGCCATGAACGGATATTCATGGCACTTAAAGTGAGGTATAATAAGGTTTTTAGGATATACTCATCTGAATTTTTTTCTGAAGATCATCCACACTTTCTTTGAATTTAGTGTCGGTGTCCATCAAATTTTGTATCGCCTGGCAACTGTGAATTACTGTGGAGTGATCACGACCCCCAAAATGTTTACCAATTGCCTTTAAAGAGTGTTTGGTGAAATTTTTAGAGAGATACATACTCAACTGACGAGCCTGCACAACCTGACGTTTACGGGTCTTCTCTTTCAATTTATCAACCGGAACCTCAAAATAATCGCAAACAGCCTTTTGGATGAAATCGATAGAAACTTCGCGAGACATGTTTTTAACAAAATTCTTCACGATCTTTTTAGCGAGGTCGAGGTCTATTTGTTTTTTGTTGAGGGATGCCTGAGCTAATAAAGAAACCAGGGCCCCTTCCAATTCACGAACGTTGTTGGTGATATTATAAGCTACAAATTCCACAACATCCTTAGGTAACTCAATGCCATCGGCATACATCTTCTTTTCCAGTATGGCTACACGGGTTTCGAAGTCGGGCGACTGAAGGTCAGCACTCAATCCCCATTTGAAACGGGATAATAACCTTTCTTCCACTCCTTCCAGATCACGCGGAGGACGATCACTTGTTAAGATGATCTGTTTGCTCTCCTGATGAAGGTGATTGAATATATGGAAGAAGATATCCTGCGTTTTTGCTTTATTGGCAAAGAAATGAATATCATCTATAATTAACACATCAATTAACTGATAGAAATGCACGAAGTCGTTTACCGAATTATTTTTCAATGATTCGATGAACTGATTAGTGAATCTTTCAGCATTGGTATATAAAACTGTCTTGTTTGGAAAATTCTGTTTTACCTCATTTCCTATGGCTTGTGCAAGGTGACTTTTTCCAAGACCTGTAGCACCATATATAACCAATGGATTAAAGGCAGTGCCGCCCGGTTTTTGTGCAACAGCATAACCTGCACTTCTACACAATCTGTTACAATCACCCTCAATAAAATTATCGAAGTTGTAATTTGCGTTCAACCCGGATTCGATATTTACTTTTTTCAAACCGGGAATTACAAAAGGATTTTTAATACTTGTTCCCATAACGAGTGGTGCTGCTACCTCAGGATTTTTATTGTTTCCGGTATTATAGTTTGGATAGTCGATAGTAAACGGAGAATTATTTCCGGAACTGTTTTCAACCACGATCCTATACTCTAACCGGGCATTACTTCCTAATTCGCGTTTTATAGTTTTTCTTAATAGGGTTACATAATGCTCTTCCAACCATTCGTAAAAAAATTGGCTGGGTACCAGTATGGTTAAAATCTCATCTTCTAACTTAACAGGTTCGATCGGCTCGAACCATGTTTTAAAACTCTGGAGATTTACATTGTCTTTGATTATTTTAAGACAATTGGCCCACACAGTATGAAAATCATTGCTACTCATCTCAGAATTAAAAATTTATTTATTATTTATTAACATCGGAATGACGAAGGTGTGAAAAAATAAATTGTAAAAAAAATTTTTATTCACTTGTTTTTTTCGAAACAATGACAGGTTTACCAGAATGCCATTTTTTCGCTCTTTTTTTCTCAAAAAAAATATCCAACCTACCTAACCATACACCTGCCCAACCAACCTGATTAATTATTACCTCTTTATCGGCAAGATTTTTGTAAACTATAGGCGCTTCCAAAAAGGTGTGTGTATGTCCTCCCAGGATCAGATCGATACCCTCCGTTTTTTGAGCGAGCAAAACATCCGAAATTTTACTGTCTTTATATTGATATCCCAAATGTGATAAACAAATAATGTAATCACATTTTTCATCATCCCTTAATTTTTTAACCATTTCATTTGCTTTCAAAACAGGATCCTGATAAATGGTATTGCCATATAATTTTTCTGGCACTAATCCTGTTAACTCAATTCCCAATCCGAATATTCCAACTTTAATATCTTTCTTTTGAATAATTTTATATTGTAATATTTTATCTTTTAATACAGTATCCGTAAAATCATAATTGGAAACTATAATTGGAAATTCGGCATGTGCTAATTGTTTTTCAAAACCATCGATGCCTGCATCAAAATCATGATTACCCATTGTTGCAGCATCATATTGCATTGCACTCATTAATTGCATTTCCAATTCACCATGATAAAAATTAAAATAAGGTGTGCCTTGAAAAATATCTCCTGCATCTAATAATAAAACATTATCCTCCTCAGCTCTTATTTTTTTTATTAAAGCTGCTTTCTGCGCCATGCCTCCCATTCCCGGAAATTTTTTATCATCGTCGGGGAATGCGTCCACACGGCTGTGCACGTCGTTGGAGTGTAGTATCACCAGTTTCTGAACACCACTGCTTAAAGCAAAAGATTGCAAAGGAATAGCACCCATACCTAAGAGTGCCGATCCGGTTGCTAACTTTTTTATAAATGTTCTTCTATTCTGCATATGTAATTCTGCCTTCTATTTTTGCATACAATTTTCTTCCCTCTCCATTCTCTCTTGAAATATAATTTAATACCATATCGCGAATGGTGATGCCAAGAATATTAATTTTTTGTCCAAATAAAAAATCCATTTTATCACCTCCGTTCGCCATATAATCATTCATGATAACAGTGTAATTTTTATTTGTGTCGAAAGGAACATTATTTATTAATACATTTTCGGCAACATTATTTTTTACAGTGATCTTAATTCCGGAAACGGGCCAACCTCCCTCATCAATTATTTTTTGAATAAGTTTTGCTGTGCTATTTCCATCTAAGGTAACTATTGCTCCGAAATTTTCAAAGGGCAATAATTCGAAAATTTTGCCTTTTGTTATCGGACCCGCATTTATAAATTCCTGTCTTATTCCTCCATAATTATATACGGCAAAATCAATTTGTTCATCAGCATATAATTGTCCCTCTTTTAAAATTACGTCACATATAAAATTTCCTAATGTTGATTCCGGTTTTGCTCTTTTTAGTTCTACCCCCATTTCTCCCACTATCAAATTCATCTCTCCATCGAGGGCAGATTTATAAGGTTGAATAATAGAAAGTACCGCCGAATCACTTTGGGCATTTTCCGAAACCCGTAATTGTTTGGCTTCATAACCGGTATCTGAATAATAATAACTGCAGGAAGAAAGGCTTAAACAACAACATAACAATAGGATAATGTTGCGTTTACAAAAGTTGAATATAACATTACGTGATGACATCCGCCCCGCAGAAATAGTAAAGTAACCGTGAGCAGAAGTGTATATTTTCACAATAATGATTTTTTAATAGGTTAAATGTGTGATCAAAAATTCCATTTTAAGGGAATCTGAGGTTTTATTTTCCGTATAATAACATAACTTCCTTCTTTAATTGCAGTAAAACCTTCATTGTAATGGCATCATCTTCACTATCTGCCAATTCTGCAATAATTTTTTTATGCAACTCAATTCCCGGCAATTCCGGAGGCAAATCCATAGCATTTCTGTTTATTACACTTATGGTTTCCTCCTTCGATGCTCTTATCATAGCCCAGGCATCTGCCGAAACATATACCTGCTGACTCAAATTATGTTCGTATTCCATTCGAATATTATTGATGAGTGCAGTTCTGAATTCTGCAACATTCATTTCCTGCTTGCGCACTCTGGGCAATAAATTATTGAGGGATATACGCTCTAAAAAAAGTGTAAGCCTTTCGTATGCCTGCAACCTGACAGGTAGGGCTTCCCTAAGATGCGCCTGACGATATTCCATTAAACGCATCTGTTTCTCGCGGTCGAGGAAGGCTCTTAATACTGCATAAGTAGTAAAAAACACCACCAATGCGGGGATGATGTATCCGGTAATTTGCCAAATTAAATCCATTGTTACTTTTTTGGGAGGGTTGCAAAATTAAAATTAAGAATATTAAATCCAAGTTTAAACGAAAAATTTCTTTTTTATTTTCAAAAAGGAAGTAATTACCTTAAACGTGAAGTTGTCTATAAAATTGCAAGGTGCTTGAAAAACCGAGGGCGAAAGGGTTTAGAGAAGTTTGGTTAATTGCCAAAAGAAATGATGGAAGGTGGAAGGTGGAGTAAAAATTTTATGGGAGGATGATAATATTACTAAAATTCTTTCGCACGTCTTTTTGTAAATATGTCAAAATCCACTGCAACATCGTTGTTGTGAGATGGGTGATAATGTCATCCGCCGCGGCGGATTTGGAGGGGTAGTTTACAGATTTTGTCTATAATAAGGTCACCTTAGAGAGTTTGGTTATGGTCTTCAATAAGGTGTCGAGGAAGATATTAAAACAGCAAAGCCACCCATAAGGCGGCTTTACTGTTTTATTTTGAATTAAATTCTTATTCGGTAATAATAGCCTGGGTTGTTAAACGATTTCCGTCAACAACTACCGTAATCATATAAACACCCGCAACATTTGGAATGCTGATGGTTTCATTTATTACACCATTAATTATTGTGGTACCAAATTCGGCAACTCTTTCACCTGCAATATTCATTACTGTGATAGTAGCTTCATTAGAAACACTGGTTCCAAAAGTTCCAACTATGGTAATATTACCGTTGGAAGGATTTGGATTAACCTGCATTTTAGCTTGTGCTGCCTCTTCTCCAAAACGACAGCCAGAGAACACAGTTACAGTTGCAGATTGTGTACTGCAACCACTTGCATTGGTAACCACTACATAATAATCACCTACAGCTGTTGCAAAATAAATGCTTGAAGTTGCTCCGCCAATTGCATTGCCATCCATATACCATTGGTAAGTAAGACCTGCACCAACATTCGCTTTTAGCTTAAGTGAAGGTAAAGCACAGATATCAAGTCCATCAGGTGCAGCAACTACTGCTGAAGGCACCGGTAACACTGAAACTATAATGGAAGCAGATTCATTATAACAATATGGCTTATAAATATATAGTGTATAATTTCCGGCAAGTGTTGCGGCATAACTAGCTGATGTTGCTCCCGCTATTATCGAACCATTCCTTTTCCACTGATAGCCATATCCGGAGCCTGCCGCAGTACTTTCCATTGTTACACTTTGACCACTGCAAATAGTTGTAGATCCAAGCGCTGCAATAGTAGAGAATACATCAATTGCTCCATCGCAATCATCATCTATACCATTACCACAAACTTCAATAGCTCCCGGGTAAATTGATGCTGATGCATCATTACAATCGGTATTATCTAAAATATATCCTTCAGGAATTGTACATCCGGTATTTGACATACCAGCATCTCCAAAACCATCAAGATCTGCATCATTATAGGAAGTAGTTGTTACACCTTCGTCGATATTGCCATCGCAATTATCATCAACGCCGTTACAAACTTCTGTCATTCCAGGATTAACTGCCGCATCTGCATCATTGCAATCAGTATTGTCCCCAACATATCCTTCAGGTGCAGAACATGCTGAAACTGAGGAACCTGCATCTCCATAACCGTCGCCATCCGCGTCGGCATAGAATGTAGTTTCCACTCCTTCATCGATATTGCCATCGCAATTATCGTCAACTCCGTTACAAACTTCTGTTGCACCAGGGTTTACAGATGCATCACCGTCGTTACAATCGGTATTGTCAGCTACGTAACCTTCCGGTGCTGAACATGCAGAAGTTGTTGAACCTGCATCTCCATAACCATCGCCATCAGCGTCAGCGTAGAATGTAGTTTCCACTCCTTCGTCGATATTGCCATCGCAATTATCGTCAACTCCGTTACAAACTTCTGTTGCACCCGGATTAACCGCTGCATCAGCATCATTACAATCAGTATTATCAGTTACATAACCTTCCGGTGGTGAACATGCAGAAGTTGTAGAACCTGCATCACCATATCCGTCGCCATCAGCATCGGCATAGAATGTAGTTTCCACTCCTTCGTCGATATTGCCATCGCAATTATCATCAACTCCGTTGCAAACTTCTGTTGCACCAGGGTTTACAGATGCATCTGCATCATTACAATCGGTATTATCCGTTACATATCCTTCAGGAGCTGAACAAGCTGATACTGAAGAACCTGCATCTCCATAACCGTCGCCATCTGCGTCGGCATAGAATGTAGTTTCAACGCCTTCATCGATATTGCCATCGCAATTATCGTCTACTCCATTACACACTTCAGTTGCACCCGGATTAACCGCTGCATCTGCATCATTACAATCAGTGTTGTCAGCAACATAACCTTCAGGTGCTGAACAGGCAGAAGTTGTAGAACCTGCATCACCATATCCGTCGCCATCAGCATCGGCATAGAATGTAGTTTCAACCCCTTCATCGGTGTTACCATCGCAATTATCATCAATACCGTTACAAACTTCTGTTGCACCCGGATTTACGACTGCGTCAGCATCATTACAATCAGTATTATCGGCAACGAAACCTTCCGGTGCACCGTCGCAGGTAGTTGCAGACATTGCTGCATCACCATAACCGTCACCATCGGCATCGGCATACCAGGTATCAAAAGTCAAGTCTTCATCAATATTGCCATCGCAATTGTCGTCAATTCCGTTGCAAACTTCCGTTGCACCCGGATTAACTGCTGCATCACCGTCATTACAATCGGAGTTGTCAGCAACATATCCTTCCGGAGCGGAACAAGCTGAGGTGGTAGAACCTGCATCTCCATAACCGTCGCCATCAGCATCGGCATAGAATGTGGTTTCAACACCTTCATCGGTGTTACCATCGCAATTATCATCAATACCGTTACAAACTTCAGTTGCACCCGGATTAACGGCTGCATCACCATCATTACAATCGGTATTATCTGCAACATAACCTTCCGGTGCACCATCGCAGGTAGTTGCAGACATTACTGCATCACCATAACCGTCGCCATCGGCATCGGCATACCAAGTATCAAAGGTCAGATCTTCATCAATATTGCCATCGCAATTATCGTCAATTCCGTTACAAACTTCTGTTGCTCCGGGATTTACAGCTGCATCCCCATCATTACAATCAGTATTATCAGTTACGTATCCCTCAGGTGCAGAACAAGCTGACAATGAAGAACTTGCGTCTCCATAGCCATCGCCATCCGCATCCGCATAAAATGTGGTTTGCACGCCTTCGTCGATATTGCCATCGCAATTATCGTCAACTCCGTTACAAACTTCGGTTGCACCCGGATTAACCGCTGCATCAGAATCGTTGCAATCGGTATTATCAGTGACATATCCTTCAGGCATAGAACAAGCCATGGTAGAATTGGATGCATCACCATAAGTATCACCATCTGTATCAGCATAATAAGTAGTTAAAACGCCTTCATCGATGTTACCATCGCAATTGTCGTCAATTCCGTTGCAGGTTTCCGACATGCCAGGATTGATAGCAGCATCAAAATCGTTGCAGTCTGCATCTGAAGTGTATCCGTCGCCGTCAACATCTGCAAATGAAACTG
Organism: Bacteroidota bacterium; assembly: GCA_016706865.1. Taxonomy (NCBI): domain Bacteria; kingdom Pseudomonadati; phylum Bacteroidota; species Bacteroidota bacterium. Next base: position 431,928 of record JADJIS010000001.1, read on the forward strand.
AACCCGAAAGAACTACATTTTTAATAGTTCCAACTCCGGCACCGGCACTCTGAGCTGAATATGCATAAATTCTCACCATTACAGAATTGTAAGAGGAGAAATCGGGCATATCCCATGAAATTGCAGTAGAAGTTGCACATGGAACTGCGGTTACGGCAAGATCAGCACCGTTATTATTCCATGTTGTTCCACCGTCTGTTGAATAAGCCAGACGCCATTGTGTAGGTCCTTTGTTATTGTGGCGACCATCAACTGTGACTGCAGTAACATCCAATTGATAACCTGCATCTGGGGTTAAAGTAAATTCCACGTTTGGCATTCCTAAATTAAAGAGAGGGTTTGTTGCATTGGAGGAGGAATTGAATCCATCCGCGCAACCGGTTGCCAAAACTGTTCCGTTAACCCTTGTTAAATTGGATCCGGAGACATTAGCTGCAACTGAGGCAGGTATTCCGGAGATGTTGTTTGTGTAATTGTACAACTGCGCCTTTAGCGAGCCGATACAACACACAAAGGCAATTAAAACACTGAGTAAATTGAATTTTCTCATAATGTGTGGTTTTTAGTTAAAAAAAAATTGTTAGTCGTGTCGATGGTAGGGAGGGAGCGAAGATTAATATTAAAAATGAAATCGAAAAATTTAGTGGCTGAAAATCAATTCGTTACGAAGTCACAACAAAATATGTTTTTTACGTTTTTAATTGTTTGAATAGTCATATCGGTAGGGTTTTTCACCTTTTTGAAATGCAATCATTAGTTCTAAATTGTTTGTAACATGGCACTCAAATCTGTAAAACATTCATTTCTAAATAGTTAGAAATGTAACAGGCTAATTTCATAAAATTGGATCTAAGCAACAAATTGCCAAGAATTTTAGCAATTGCGATAGTTTTAGGAAACTTTCGTTAAACTCTATTGTTTATTATTTTTGTATCCAAATTAGAAAACTATGGAAGTCTTAATAGAATCGCCGATCAGTTTAACAGAGAATGCAGTAAAGGAGATCAAAAATATTATCATTGAAAAAAATATTCCGGCCGAATACGGACTTCGTGTTGGCGTAAAGGGCGGAGGATGCAGCGGCTTATCTTATATATTGGGATTTGACACACAAAAGGAGAACGACAATTTATATATGATAGGAGATATCTCCATTATTATGGAAAAAACGCACGGAATGTATTTAGCCGGAATGGAAATAGATTTTGTTACCGGATTAAACAACCGGGGTTTCTCCTTCAACAACCCGAATGCAACAAAAACCTGTGGTTGCGGAACGAGCTTTGAAGCGTAGGGGGAAGAATTGACAATTGACAATTGATAATTGAGAATTTGAACAGCCGGGTTAACGATTATTTAGAAGCTTTGGATTCTTAAGTTCGCCTTCTGGTTTATAAAAGGAGAGAGGAGAAAGGAGAAAGGAGTTTAAATTTCTTGCGAAATTTTTGGTTTAGCCCGCTCGGGCCCCGCCCCGAGAAAAAAAACCCCCCCTTCTAACAAAAAACCACCAAAAAGAAAAATGGTTTTGCCATAGTGAGACCCTCGCTCAGAGCGAGAGCCTCACTCGTTCCGAAATTTTATAAAATCCCACCGTTTGTTTTCCTATGTCAAAAAAAGGAGTAAGGAGAGAGGAGAAAGGAGTTTAAATTTCTTGCGAAAATTTTGGTTTATGCCATTAGTGAGACCCTCGCTCAGAGCGAGAGCCTCACTTGCTCCGAATTAAGAAATTTGCAAAATCCCAACGTTTATTTTCCTAGGTCATATTTCCTACTTCCTATTTCCTACGTCGTTTTCCTAAGTCCCTTCCAATGTCCTATGTTCAGTCCCGTGTCCCGTGTCCTATGTCCTACATCCTGCCCCTACCACTTTTTATATTGTAAGAATTTTCCTTCCATAGTAACGCGAATTCTGTCGCCATTGGCATTAGGAATTTTTTCGATGTTCATGTTGTAGTCGATCGCACTCATGATTCCTTCACCGAATTTTTCATGGATGATCGCGCGCATGGTTTTGCCGTAGATCATATTTATTTCATAAAATCGATAGATAACTGGATCGGTAGGTGGCATTTCCTGCGGGAGTCTATTTTATAAATATTACAAATTCACGTTACAACTTTAACGGAACCTTTGTTAAAAATTAAATAAATCTGCCTATATATTTCTCCTGTCAGATACGATACATTATCCGTTGACATCCAACATTTCCATTTCCTGCTCTTTAGCTTTCTCTTCAAATAATTCGATCTTAATATCTGACCTATCCTGCATTTTTCTGTTTCCCATGGACGGAGGAATACCTCCGGCAATTCCCACCCCAATAGAAGCAAGGAGAATTATAAAGACCAACGAGATCAAATTAAATATCCGTTTGAATATTTTCATAAAAAATTGATAATACCTTCTGTTAAATGAATAAAATAATTTACCTAAAATCAAAAAGCGGATTATCGCAAATGCGATCACTATCCAATAAAAGAAGCATTATCATTTTCCTTGGAAAAAATAGGAATTACCTTTAAAGGTATTTGAGAAGAATTAACACTAAAAGAATTTAACACCTCTGTTATAACATCATATTGCACATTCAAAGAGTTGTTGAATTCTTTTACTATATTAAATGAAAATGAATTATCACAATTCAAGTGATTTTTGTAAAAATAAGGACCAATATTCTGATGAATCTTCAGACTTTTTTTAACACCTACAGGTTTAATATTATTAACCCATTCGGTTTGGGTAGATGAATTTAATGGTATCGCTAAACTGCCGGCATTTCCTCCAAAAGAAAAAACTGCAACAAAAATGGAAAATAGTATCATCCATTTTGGTTTTAATTTTTTGCGATATATAAACTTGTCCGACATATTACATTACAAAGATAAGAGCAATTAAAGTTAAACGTTTAGGTTCGAAAAATGGTTCCTGGCGGGAATGAGGAATGAGGAATGCCCGCCCGGATGACCCGGTCGGACGGGAGGAATGAGTTTACCTATCGATAGCCGGATGTTTTTACTACTGACTTATGACTCCTGACAATCGTGAGGCGTGAAGCGTGAGGCGTGAGTAAAATTCTCGATAGCCGAATGTTTTTACTCTTGGCTAATGACTCCTGACAATGGGTGAGTGGTGAGTAGGGAGTAGGGAGTTTGATCCTTCTAAACCGGATTTTTTTATTTCTGACTAATGACTCTTGACAATTGGTGAGTGGTGAGAATGCTCCAACCGGAAAAAAGTTTTAAGTCAAAATCCAAAGCTCCAATGTTAGCTGTACGGACTCACGCCTCACGATTGACGATTCACGAAAATGAGTAATGAGTGATGCCCGCCCGGATGACCCGGTCGGACGGGAGTAATGAGTTTGATCCTCGAAAGCCGGATTTTTGTTACTCCTGACCATTGACCCCTGACCATTGACTCCTGCCCCCTGACCCTGACTTTTATCAATTAACTTCCTACCAAAAGTCATAATACCTTATCCAATTTCGGATCAATTTTGTATTAAAAATTAATATGTGGTGGCTGATATTAATATTGATTGTTTTATTGATTTTGTCGTATTTGCTTTTTGCTCCATTTGTTTTGGAAATTGACAGTAATAAAGGTTTATACAGCATTCGGTTTCATCGTATAATTTCTGCCAATTTAGCTTTGGAACAAGAGACAATTTTTATAAAAATTAAGTTTGCCTGGTGGAGGAAAGAAATCAATTTATTAGAACCGACAACCAAAAAACCGGAACAAATTATCCAAACCAAACACAGAAATAAAAGCAGGAAAAAATTATCCTTTAAAAAGATGGCAGGGATATTAAAAAGTTTTCGAATTCGAAAATTTTTGATCTCAGTGGATACAGATAATATGCAAGTAAATGGAATAATGTATCCAATTTGTTTATTGGCACAAAATATCAGCGGAAGACAGATAGGGATAAATTTTGTGGGAGAAAACATTATAATATTAAAAATTGAAAACAATATTGCCCGTATTTTATGGGCCTTTATAAAAAAATAATTATTAACCATTAAAAACAAATAAAATGACAAACTTTAATGACATGCTCGGCAAAATGACCGAGTTTTTAAAAACAGAAGCAAAAACCGAAACCATTATTGGTGCACAATTTCAATTAGGTGAATTTACCTGTGTTCCTGTAATGTCGATAGGACTTGGATTTGGCGGTGGTGGTGGGGAAGGAAAAGGAAGCGCTAAAAATTCGGGCGAAGGCGAAGGAACAGGTGCCGGTGGCGGTGCCGGAATGGGCCTGGGTCCTGTGGGATTTTTAGTAACAAAGGGAAATGATATCCAGTTTATCTCCACAAAATCATCAAAGGGATTAAGTTCAGTTTTTGAAAAACTACCTGACCTGATGGAAACATACTTGGATAAAACCAAAGAATCCAAAAAGGAAAATGCAGAAAAAGTATAGTTTTTAATTATTCTTACAGTGATGCATTTTTACAATGCATCACTGTTTATTTGTAATTAAAAAATACTATTATCATTCAACCGGATTTTATGAAAATGTTTTATAAATTATTAATTGGTTTATTATTACTTTTCAATGGAATTGGAGCAATTTATGGCGGAATTAATCTGATGATCTATCCCGATGGCAGCAGTATCCAACTCTCTCCGGATTGGATAGAAGGAACAATGTTTAATAATTATTTTATACCGGGGCTTGTTTTATTTATCGCAAATGGTTTGTTTAGTATTTTCACTTTGATAACCCTGGCATTTAATTTGAAAAATCATAATTGGTTTGTAATTTTTCAAGGTGCTATTCTTACAGGATGGATATTAATTCAAATATTATTGATCCAAACAATTTATTTTTTACATATAGTTTTAGGAGGAGTGGGAATTGTGCTTATCGTGTTGGGATTTGCGCTGAAAAGGCAGGAGGCGGGAAGCGTGAATCCGGGGGGATGAGTAATGAGTTATGAGTAATGAGTAATGAGTTTACTTATCGTGAGCCGGATGTTTTTACTCCTGACTAATGACTCTTGACAATGGGTGAGTAGTGAATAGGGAGTGGTGAGTAAGTTACTCGAAAGCCGAACGTTTTTCCTCCTGACTAATGACTCCTGACCAAACCGTCAACCCCACGGATTCACGATTCACGACTCTCGCCTCACGCCTCAATAAATCACCACTTCTCCAGTGTTCACATAAATATCATCTGCAGTGTAAATATCTACAACATAGGTGCCTTTTTTAGTAAAGGTTTGTTTTACAAATGCATAATCCCAATCGGGTTCTACGGTGATATTATAAGAATCCAAATCTATAAAATCATCACCTATATCCTCAAACACATCAATATAAAACAGATCGGTTTTAAATGGTTTATCGCAAGTTACATAAATGGTAACTGTTACTGAACCATTTGGTCCCAATGGGAAGTCTTCAGCTTCTCCAACCATAGCACCTTCAGTTACGTTCTCGCAGAAGTATATGTATGAATCTTCATAATAAAAGGTAGTTATGGTAGTATCGCCATTTGCCAATGCGATGGAATCGGCATCCACAACAAAAATTTCCGTGTAGGTAGTTGCGGCAACTTTGCCATCCATCATAACCGTTATTTTATATTTTCCTGCGGCACTGAAAAAACAGTCGTACATCACCCAGTTTTTTCCAGACTCCGGATAAAGCGTAAGTGTTTTTTCGGCGAGATATTCCTCACTATATGCCGATTTTTTGTCTATCTGTAAATACATGGAACTGGCATTGATAGCATAGATCTGTTTATAAACAATGTAGACATATCCCCCGGCCAAATCAACATTCCACGACCCATAAACACCCGATGCGGTTCCAAATTCATCATATTTTTCGCACAGAACAACACTTTGGCTGCCCTGACCATCCTGAGCATAGGTTGCTGTAATTGTAGTGGAAACCAGCAGTAAAGCCAATATATATTTTTTCATATTTGTGGTTTAAGAAATCAAAAATACAATAAAAAAATAAAAGTGGTAATTGCAGGCGTTGATTGGCGTAAAAAATTAGAAATCAGAACATGGCTTTACCTTTTTTTTACAAATCTTTAGGTTTTTATTCAATACTTTTAGCACCAGGACTAACTCTCCTGTTTTATTGAAACAAAAAGTTACCCCATGATAAAGAGAACTAAATATGGATTGATGATTGGCTGTGTTTTATTAATTGCAGTCGTGATACTTGGTTTTACATTTAAGAAACAAATTTTTTCTCTGGTGAGAGAAAAAAATGATTATAAAATGCGGACTGTAAGTAAAGTGCATCCCGAACCTTTACCATATACCGGAACAGGTGGAAATGCCGCAATGATAGAATACCTGAATAAAGTTTATCAAAAAATAAATTGTCCGCAATGCAAATTCATGAATAATGCAATTGCAAACGACTTGCTTACAAAACCTGTACCTACAGACCCTAAAGAAAAATTCATGTATAATTTTATGTTGTGCAATCAATTTATGAATTCGGGGAGAGTGGAGGAGGCAATTAAATTGATTGACGCTTATGAGAACACATCCGATTTTAAAAATCTTGAGGATAAAGATCTTTATAAATGGAGTCTGGCAACAGGAATTACCTACTTGCGTTTCGGTGAATTAAAAAATTGTATTGCAGACCACAATGCACAATCCTGCATATGGCCCTTATCAGAGATGGCCCAACACAAAGATGAGTGGGGCGCGAAAAAGGCTATTGAAGTGTATACCAGAATTCTCGATAATTATGCAGCAGATCTGAGCTCGCGTTGGTTATTAAATATTGCCTATATGCAAATAGGAGAATATCCTGATAAGGTTCCCGCTGCTTATTTAATTCCCCCCGAATCATTTAAAACCGAATTTGAAACTCCGCGATTTAATAATATAGCCGGCAACCTTGGTGTTGATTATGCAGATATGTGTGGTTCCATAATTATGGAAGATTTTAATAATGATGGATATACAGATATTTTTCAGGGAGGATGGGGATTAAATGAACAAGTGCATTATCTCATCAATAAAGGAGATGGCAGTTTTGAAGATGTAAGTGAAAAAGCGGGATTAAATAAATATCCCGGAGGGTTAATGATGATGCAAACTGATTATAATAATGATGGCCTTTTGGATGTTTTTATTTTACGCGGAGCATGGTTTGCAGAATTTGGAATTTTACCAAATGCGCTCTTAAAAAATAACGGAGATGATACTTTTACAGATGTAACCGTAGAGGCTGGAATTTTCAGTTGTCACCCCACACAAACTGCAACATGGGCCGATTTTAACAACGATGGCTGGCTTGATGTTTTTATCGGAAACGAAGCAAACAGAAACGGAGGAGATAAAATAAATGACTGCGAATTATTTATTAATAACAAAGGTAAATTTACCAATGTAGCACATGAAGCAGGCATTGATATAAATGCATTTGTAAAAGGAGTAAGCTCCGGAGATTACGACAACGATGGTGATGCCGATATTTATGTTTCAGTGAACGGCGCAGAAAATCATTTATATCAAAATGAAACAAAAAAGGGCAGCAACGAATTAAAATTTATTGATGTTAGTTTAAAAGCAGGAATTAAAGGCCCCATACAAAGTTTTTCCTGTATGTTCTTCGATTATAATAATGATGGATGGCTCGATATATTAAATTTCAGTTACGATCCTAATGCTGCCGACAATGATATCGCAGCAGAATATTTAAAACTACCGCGCAGCAGCGAATTATCCGCTTTGTATATCAACAACAAAAACGGAACCTTTAGCAATAAGGCAAAAGAAAATGGTCTCGACAGAACATTTTTAGTAATGGGTTGCAGTTATGGAGATTTTGATATGGATGGTTGGATAGATTTTTACGCAGGTACGGGTAAACCATCTTTCCGCAGTTTAATTCCGAATCGTTTATTTCATAATAATGAAGGTAAAGGATTTCAGGATTGTACCACCTCTTCCGGAATGGGTCATTTACAAAAAGGACATGGAATTTCGTTTGCCGATCTCAACCACGATGGATACCCCGAAATTTTTGCCCAAATGGGTGGCGCTTATGAAGGAGATGGTTTTCAGGATTGCCTATATGAAAATCCAGGCACTTGGAATAATAATTTTATTTCTCTAGACCTTGAAGGAACCACTTCCAACAAAATTGCAATTGGTGCACGCATTAAAATTGTAGTTGATCAAAATGGGATCAAACGCGATATTTATGATTGGGTTACAACCGGGGCAAGTTTTGGAGCGAATAATTTAAGGGCAGAAATAGGATTAGGCAAAGCTACCCAAATAGATAGAATTGAGATCTATTGGCCGCAAACAGGAATTACGCAAACAATAAAAAATGTAATGGTAAATCAACATATTAAAATTGAAGAAGGGAAAAGTGATTATACCATCCTAAAACTTCTTCCCTTTAAATTTAATGTGCTAAATGAAAGTATTCCACGTCATCATGAGATGAACATGTAAACGATAAATATTTATCGAACCATTAAAACTTTTTTAGTGATACTAAATCTATCAAAATTCAACACACAAAAAAAGGATGTATTATTAAAATATTCAAGTTCCATTTCAACAGTATAATCACCTGATCATTGTTTATGATTTACTAGTGATTTTATAAATCTACCTCCAGGTAACACCTCCATCGTCAGCTTTTAATACAATAGTGGAATTCAGTGCATTTTCATTTACTATACTCATTAAAAACGGATATCCCCAAATAAAAAAAGCCTCGCAAAATGCAAGGCTTTTACAAAAATCTTTTTTTTATTTATTGATGACCAATTGTTTTACCATTTGAATTTCTCCTGTTGCAATTTTGATCATATAAACTCCTGATGCAAAATTTACCGTTGAAATAACATCTGAATAATTATTATTTGCTAGGGCAACATTTTTAGTGATAATAATATTACCTAATAAATCTGTTATGGTAAGTTGCACATTAGATTGTCCGATATTTTCTGACGTAAATACAATATTGAACTGATCTTTAGCAGGGTTCGGATAAATATCAAGTTGTGCATCGGAATTTAATTCTCCTTCTTTACAACTTTTTATTATCGTTTTAATTGCGGATGTTTTAGAACAACCCGCTGCATTAAATACCTTTACACGATAAGCACCAGGAAGGGCCACAACCAAGGTTTGATTTGTTTCACCCGGAATGGTAGCTCCATCTTTTATCCAGAGATAAGTAAAACCTGCTCCGGCATTTGCAACCAGATCAACATTTGGCAATCCGCAAAGATCCGTTCCATCAGGGGTGGAAATGGTGGCATTGGGATTTGAGTTAACGGTGCATGAAGTAATTGCAGAAGTTGCATTACATCCACCAGGAACTGTAATAGTTACAGTATAATTCCCTGATTTTGTGACATTATAAGTTGCACCAGTGCCACCTGCCAAAGTCGCGCCATTTCTTTTCCATTGATAAGTATATCCGGCACCCGTATTTGCATTTAATATCAGGTTTGTTCCCTTGCAAACAGTAGTTGCACCTGCTGGAGTAATTGTAGCAGTTGCCGCACCTTCATCTATCGTAACATTACAATTTTCATCAATTCCATTGCATAATTCTGTTGCGCCCGGATTAATGGAGGCTAATAGATCATTGCAATCAGTACTATTTGCCGAATATCCCGGAGGAACTCCCAAACAACTTGTAGTAGTAATCGCGATATTTCCATATCCATCACCATCCGCATCCTGATAATATGTAACAGGAGTGCAATTGGTAACTGAAAGATTATAATCCTCCGCTTCCCCTTCATTATATAATGCAGTTGATTCACCTGCAAGTGGAAGTGCATTATATAAACTTCTTACACGCATTCTTGTTGTTCCTATTGTAGCAGTACCCGGAACTGTGATAGTTCCATTTACTATAACTGTTGTTGGTGTTGTTGATTGAAAAGCAAATTCACCTGCATCGTTAAAATCTCCATCAATATTCCAATCCACCCAAATGCCATATCCTTGTTCATAATCCACTCCCGATTGCAAACTGATATTAAATGTTGAACTTAGATTTGCAACTGCCGTGAGTCCGGAGAAATAAGTATAATTTCCGGGATTTGCCGAACAACTTGTATTTAAATTCGAAATATTAGAAACAGCTCCACTGGTGGAAAAATCATCGATAAAATCAAAAGTTTCACAACTTGGTTCTATATATAATGCTTCTGCATAACAAACATTTGCACCAGTAGTAAATGAATTAAGAATACAAGAAGTTATTCCTGTTGCATTATATGGTCGCACTTTCCATTTATATAAAGTATTCGGACTCAATAAAGCTGCATAAGAAAGTGCAGTGCCGAGGTCAACATTACTTGCAATATTATTATAATTCGGAGCATTTGATCCCATGGTGATCTTATATCCGGTTGCATATGGAACTATGTCCCAGGTAATTTCCATATTTCTGCAAATACCTATTGCTGCTTCCGGAGGAGAAAAAGAAGTTAAACAACCCGGACTTGTAACCACATTTCTTTGAACAGAAATATCATCCATATAGATATTAAATCCAAAACCTGAAATGGCTTTAAAAATAATATAGTTGGATGCCGTGTTATAAGTAGAAGGAATTGTAAAAGTATAATTATACCAACCTTCAGAAGTTTCGGAAGGCGTTGCGGTCATTTTTCTGTTAATTGTGCCCAACAAAGTTCCACCTGCCGAAGCATTTGTGGTATTTACATAAACTTCCAATTTATCGGACCCAAATCCCGGGTCGCGATACATCCAGAAACTTACGGTATAAGAACCTGTAACAGTGAAATTCAAAACGGAGGTGCTAAGATCACACGCTGTTCCGGCTGCAAAATAAAAGGAATTAAATTTTATTTCCGCAGGATCAGTATGTGGTTCCTGAATAGGACCACCACCTGTAGTAACTCTTGTAAACAAACCCGGTAAACCTGTACCGGCTACCTTAATATTAGTCCAGCCAACAGGAGGCATGATCGCAAAATCGTCAAAACCCTCTGATAACAATGTGTCCTGAGCTTTAACCGTATTTGTCTGGATAAAAAATGTCAAGCAGAATAAAAGGCTTAACAAATGTAATGGGGAGGAAAAAATTTTCATGATTTAGTGTTTATTAGGCAACAAAGGTAGGGGAAAATAGCCATTTATTCGAACTTCCTCCCTCTTTATATTGACGGATCCAAAAGGCCGGAGGTTGCCATCAAGCAAGAATAAAATGATGCTTTTGTACTCCTAAGTCAAAACTATCCGTAATTTTTTATATAAAAAAGCAGAACATATTATAAAATCAAAAATTTGAATTTGCCTGCATAAAACAAAAAAAATCCCTCTGTTTGCAAAAAAGAGGGATTTTTTTGATAGAAATAAATTTTATTGTTGAATAACCAATTGTTTTGTGAATTCGTTATTGCCAATTAATACTTTTACAACATATAATCCTGAAGGGATATTATTTTGCAGTGAAATATTTTCATTTAATGATCCATTAATTAGGGAAACATTCTCAAAATAAATTTCTTCTCCCACCATATTAAATAATTGAATTGTTGCAACCGATTCTTTTGTTGTTGTATTTAATTCAATTGTAAAGTTATTTGCAGTTGGGTTTGGATAAATATTGAATTCTTCATTATTGATCATTAACTCTTCCCGACAAGTTTTTACAATTGATGTGGCCGCAGATGTTTTTGAACAACCCGTTGCATTGGTAACTTTTACCTTATAATTTCCTGTTGTTGTTGCAAAATAGGTAAGTGCCGTTGCTCCCCCAATTGCTGTTGCACCTTTATACCATTGATAAGTGAGACCTGCACCATTATTTGCTTTTAATCGCACATTTACATGACCACAAAGATCCGTTCCGTCAGGTGTGGTAATTGTTGCAGTCGGCGTGGGATTTACGGTAACAACAGTTGTTGCAGATGTTGTAAAACAACCACCGGTTACAGTTACTTTAACCGCATAATTTCCGGTTTGTGTTGCAGTATAATTTATGGAAGTAGCGCCGCCAATATTATTTCCATTTTTTGTCCACTGATAGGTATATCCAACGCCTGCATTTGCAGATAATACAACATTTGTACCCTTACAAAATGAAGTTGGTCCGCCGGGAGTAATTGTTGCCGAAACCACACCTTCATCAATAGTTACATTACAATTATCATCTATTGAATTACAAATTTCTATGGCGCCGGGTTTAATTGCTGCATTACCATCGTTACAATCGGTATTATTTAATACATAACCAACCGGAGCAGGAACATCAATACATTGTGATATAGTAATTAAATCGTTTCCAAAGGTGTCACCATCTGCATCAGCATAATAAATAACAGTTGTTCCACATTCATTTATCTGAATATTATAATCTTCCGTTTCCCCTTCATTAAAAGTTGTACAGGCATTTCCTGCAAGGGGAACATAATTATATGCACATCGCACTCGCATTCTGCTAATTCCAGGAGTTGCAGATAGAGGTACAGTTATAATTCCATTTACAATGGCAGTTGTTGCTACACCCGAATTAAAAACAAATTCTCCTGCATCATCAAAATCACCATCAATATTCCAATCTATCCAAACTCCAAAACCCTCTGCATAATCCGGGCCCGATTGCATGCTTATATTAAAATTAGCACCCTGTGATGCGGTAATTGTTTGCGCAGAAAAATAGGTGTAATTATTCGGATTTGGTGAACATCCGGTATTCATATTTGTAATATTCGTTAATCCCGCGGTAGTGGAAAAATCGTCAATAAAATCTTCTGTTCCGCATGAACCATCTAAATAAAATGGTGTGCAATAACAGGCAGATGTTCCGGTGGTAAAAGTATTTATAGCACAACCCGCTGCTTCTCCAAATCCATTATAAGGAGAAATTTTCCAACCATAAGTGGTAGAAGGATTTAATAAAGAGGAATAAGTTAAGGCAACACCGAGATCAATATTATTTCCAACATTATTATAATCGGGACTATTGTTACCAATGGTCATTTTATACCCGGAAGCAAGTGCAACTATATCCCACGAAAGTGTTTGATTTAAACATGTTCCTGTTGTTCCATTTGCCGGAGAAAAAGTTAATATACATCCGGGGGTTGCAGGTTCTGATCTGTCGATAGAAATATCATCCACATAAAGATCGTTCCCGAATGCGGAAGTTCCTTTAAATATTATATAATTAGTGGCAGTATTAAATGCAGGAGGAATAGAAAAAGTATATTGATACCATCCATTGGTTGCAACAACCGGAGATTGATTTCGATCTCTGTTTATTGTTCCCAGTAAGGTACCTCCTATTGATGTTTGAGCGGTATTTACAAAAACCTCCAGTTTATCGTTTGCGGCATAACCATCGCGATACATCCAGAAACTTGCAGTATAGGTACCAGCGGTAGTAAAATCCAAAACGGAAGTACGCATATCGCCGGAAGTACCTGCACCAAAATTATGGGAGTTAAATCTTATCTGAAAACTTCCTGTATGTGGAGTTTGTGATGGAGCAATTCCATTTCCATAACGCGCCCAATTTCCCGGAAGTGAAGGACCTGTAATTCTTGCATTCGACCAACCTGTTGGAGGAAAGGGTAAACTCTCAAAACCCTGGGTAAGTAAATTTGTTTGCGCACTTAAAAAAAATGCATTAGATAAAAACAGTAATGAAAGGAAATATGTTTTCATAAGCGGATTTTATTATTGGATCAGATGGATGTATGGTTAATCAAAATTAAAAAATAAAAAAATCCTCCCCGCATTTACAGGAAGGATTTTGTTTGGTCAATTTAATTTATTTCTGAACAACAAGTTGTTTAGTGTATTCTTTATTTCCTACTAAAACTTTTACAATATACAAACCACCGGGAACAGTATTTTCCAAAGCGATATGCTCTGCAATAAGTCCGTTTTTAACAGTGCTGTTTGTATTGTAAATTAATTCACCCATGATGTTAAACAATTGAATTGTTGCAACATTTTCTAAAGAATTTATTGCTAATTCAACAGTAAATTCACTCATGGCAGGGTTAGGATATACATCCATTTCTTCTTTTGCCTCATCCACTATTTCACCTTCTTTACAAGCGGAAACAGTTAATGTTGCAGAAGTTCTTTCGCAACCATTCGAAATATTAGTTACAACACAAAAATAATCACCAGGTGTAGTAGCAAAATATAAATAGTTTGTTGCACCTGGAATTAATGCATCATCTTTATACCATTGGTAAGAATTTGCTGCATTATAATTGATTTTCAATTTAACAACTGCACATAAACTGGTACCATTTGGCGCAGAAATATTAGCATTTGGCGCTGCACCCACGGCAACAAAAGTTGCTTCCGACAAAGCAAAACATCCCTCAGGAATATTTACCTGTACTTGATAATTTGCAGGTTTTGTTACACTATAACTCATTGAAGTTGCGCCTATTATCAAATTTCCATTTTTAAACCATTGATAGGTATACCCAATACCTGCATTTGCAGTTAAAATTTCAGGTTCACCTTTACATGCCTGAACAGTTCCTGACGGTGACACAGTAGCTGTAACAGTGCCTTCGTCATAATCGCCGTCGCAATCGTTGTCTAAACCATCACAAATTTCGGTAGCTCCAGGATTAACGGTACTTTGAACATCATCACAATCAGTATTATCTGTAACATAACCTGACGGAGCTCCATCACAAGTGGAAGTGCTATTAAATGCATCTCCATAAGTATCAGAATCTATATCTGCATAATAAGTAGTGAATAATAATCCATCATCAGGTGTTCCGTTACAATCATCATCAATTGCATTACAAATTTCTGATGCGCCAGGATTAATTGCAGAATTTGCATCATCACAATCTGTATTATTTAATACATATTCAACTCCAGGAGTTGTACAGAATGTTGTACCTAAATCAAGAGAATTTCCATAACTATCACCATCGCCATCATAATAATATGTTGTAAAAATTGCGTCGTTATCTATTAAACCATCACAATCGTTATCAATACCATTACAAAGATCAATTTCACCCGGATTTAATGAAGCATCACCATCCTCACAATCCAAATTGTTTAAAGAGAAACCTGCACCCGGATCAGAACAATAATTAGCACCTAAACCAGCTCCATAAGTATCGAGATCTGCATCGGTATAATATATTAAATATGTGATTCCGTCATCTGCAGTTCCATCACAATCATCATCTATAAAATTACAAACTTCAGTTGCATCTGGATAAATGGAATTGTCTCCATCATTACAATCACCTGTTAACAAGACATAAGTTCCACCTGGATCTGAACAGAATCCAAATGCTGCTCCGCTTCCGTATCCATCACCATCAAGATCTGTATAATAATCAAGGAAAATAATTCCATCATCATAATCACCAAGACCATCACAATCATCATCAATTCCATTACATATTTCTGTCGCTGCAGGATTAACTGCGATATTATCATCATCACAATCACCGGTCAATAAAACATAAGTTCCACCCGGATCTGAACAGAATCCAAATGCTGCTCCGCTTCCATATCCATCACCATCAAGATCTGCATAATAATCGAGGAAAATAATTCCATCATCATAATCACCAAGACCATCACAATCATCATCAATTCCATTACATATTTCTGTCGCTGCAGGATTAACTGCGGTATTATCATCATCACAATCACCAGTCAATAAAACATAAGTTCCACCCGGATCTGAACAGAATCCAAATGCTGCTCCGCTTCCGTAACCATCACCATCAAAATCATTATAATAATCGAGGAAAGTTAAACCATCATCAGATCCACCAACACAATCATCATCTATTCCATTACAAATTTCTGTTTCACCCGGATTAACATTCATATCCGCATCATCACAATCGCCGGTTACCAATACATAAGTTCCACCCGGATCAGAACAAAATCCTGCGGCAGCACCGCTACCATATCCATCACCATCAAAATCATTATAATAATCGAGGAAAGTTAAACCATCATCAGATCCACCAACACAATCATCATCTATTCCATTACATATTTCTGTTTCACCCGGATTAACATTCATATCTGCATCATCACAATCACCTGTCAATAAAACATAAGTTCCACCCGGATCTGAACAGAATCCAAATGCGGCTCCCATTCCGTAACCATCACCATCAAGATCTGCATAATAATCGAGGAATATTATTCCGTCATCATAATCACCAAGTCCATCACAATCATCATCAATTCCATTACATATTTCTGTCGCTGCTGGATTAACTGCAATATTATCATCATCACAATCACCAGTCAATAAAACGTATGTTCCACCCGGATCTGAACAGAATCCAAATGCGGCTCCCGTTCCGTAACCATCACCATCAAGATCTGCATAATAATCGAGGAATATTATTCCGTCATCATAATCACCAAGTCCATCACAATCATCATCAATTCCATTACATATTTCTGTCGCTGCCGGATTAACTGCGATATTATCATCATCACAATCACCATTCAATAAAACGTAAGTTCCACCCGGATCTGAACAGAATCCAAATGCTGCTCCGCTTCCGTAACCATCACCATCAAGATCTGCATAATAATCAAGGAAAATAATTCCGTCATCATAATCTCCGAGTCCATCACAATCATCATCAATTCCATTACAAATTTCTGTTGCACCCGGATTAATTGCACCATTAGAATCATCACAATCAGTATTATCTGCCACAAATCCTGCAGAAGCAGAACATGCAGATTCTGTAGTCATTGCATCTCCATAAAGATCGCCATCTGTATCAGCATAAAAAGTACTTTGTCCGGTGATACTTACAAAATTATTGGATGTTCCTGTGCAGCCATTTGCATCGGTGACAACCACATTATAAGCATCCGCAATTAAACCCGAAATATCTTGTGTTGATGCTCCGTTTGTCCAGGAGTAGAGGTAATAACTTGTGGTTCCGTTTAATGTTACGGAAAGATCATCAACCCCTAATCCATGATCATTTCCTGAATCATCCACATCCATCCAACGCAACCAGATTGTTTCACCTGGTAAAATAGATACCGTTATAGTGTTTGAAAGTGCTGTGCGATTTGCAATTGCATTACCGTCAAGTGCTGCCGCTGATGCTGTTGCAATTGGTCCTGTAAAATCAAGCGTGTTTACGTCTACCCATGTTCCGGCTGTGATACTTGCCGCATTTTTTTGATAGGTAAAATCAAGTTTATGAGCAGTAGCATTTCCGCCATTTCTCCATTGTTCACCAGTGTAACTAACTGAAACTGAAGTTGCGGTTTCCGCCATATTATTAGTGATTTTAATTCCATAATAAATAGTTCCGCTACCACTTGAACCCACTGAGCCTATCGCCCTGTCTGCTGCAAGAGTTCCAAAACTATAAAGTCCTCCGGTAGTGCTGGTTCCAGTACTTGCTATATAAACTGTTCTATTCGAATACCAATTAGTTAAAGTTGAATTATCAGTCCAAACATTTGTAGCTCCTGCAGATGCGAGCGTATTAAAATTCTGCGTATAATTCTGAGTTACCGGAGCCGTTAAGGGAGTTCCACCACTTACAGAAATATCAATTGCACCATTTGCTCCGCCGCCTGCACATGTTGCATCGGTAACTATGGGAGTTACTGTTATTGTAGGACAGGTAACAGTAAAAGTTGCTGCATAATTAGCACCGCCATTACTGGAATAATGTGTTCCGCTGCCACAACCATCGTAGTCGGCAGTAGAATAAATTTCAAGTGTATAATTTCCTGCGGGTAGTCCGCTTAATATATTTGTAGTATTACCCGTGGTTGACCAGCGCTGATCGTTTCCACCACAACCGGTTCCAAGGTTTGCATTAAATGGAAGATTTACTCCTGTAAAAGAACCTGAAGGAGTGCCTGTCCATACACGGTAATTCAAGGTTCCGTTGGTGATATTACAGGGAGAACATTTAAAGGTTTTATTTTCTCCACCTGCCACAACTAAAGTTTGCCCAATAACAAAGGAGCCCAGATTTGCACCATTGAGGTCAGGGTTTCCGGTTACGGCCTGCATGTCGTAATAGGTATTGCCGGCACCATTTAAATTGAGTACCGCATAACTTTCATAAATGCCACTTTGTGCATTTAAAAACAGAGGACTTAAAAACAAAATTGTAGCAAATACAAAGCTTTGCAAAAGGGGTGTAAATGAACGGGTCATAACTGGGTTTTAATGTTTGTAAATAATAAGCAAATCTGTGAAAAAAGAGCGCTATTTTATAATAGGAGCAATATTAATTTATTCTAATTTTAAAATTAATCGTGTATACACGTATAAATTTGATATGGTTCCTGGTAAAAAATTCTCATATATAATTGAAAGTGAATGATATACATAATAAATTATCCTCTATTTGTTTTTGCGCCTTACCACCAAAATATTCTCTAAAAAAGTGCGGTCACCAATACGTAACCAAACGGTTTCCTATGCTCTTGAACACCTAAAAGGTCTTTAACTGTTTGAAAGTTGATTAATCGGGTTTCTTATTTAAGTGCATTTTTATTTAAGATTCAAATAAAACAAAAACCGAAAGTTTAAGGCTTTCGGTTTTTAATAATTTAAATAAAAAAATTAATGGATGATAACAGTAGAATTATATTCCAACCCATTAACAATTACCTTAACAAGATACATGCCTTTACTTTCATTTAATTGAATATTATGTTCGGCAATTCCATTATTTATGGATGTAATATTTTGATAAACTTGTGCGCCCATTAAATTATAAATTTTTATTTCTGCGTTTGTATTTAATGTTTGATCTGTGGTAAATAAAATATTAAATTCTCCTGAGGTTGGATTTGGGTAAACACTGAAATTATTTTTTATTTCTCCAACTCTTTCACATCCATTAATAACTGTTAGTGTTGCTGTATTTCTTGAACAGCCTTCCGCAGTGGTTACTTCGCAATAATAATTTCCTGTTGCAACCGGTAAATAGATATAAGAAGTTGCAGCTATTGGCGATGCATCTAAATACCACTGATAGGTATATGTTGCATTATAACTCGCTTTTAATTTTACAATTCCTGCGCATAGATCCAATCCGTTTGGTGCAGAAATATTTGCCAAAGGTGAAGCTGTTACTGCCACTGCTTGTACTGCGGATGTTGCTGAACAATCGCCAAGCGTTACCATTACGCTATAATAAGCGGGTTTATTTGTATTATAAATATTGGACGTAGCTCCTGCAATTATATTTCCATTTTTATACCATTGATAAGAATCATATCCTGACTCAATTGATAAATTAACTGCATCAGGTTTACATAAATTAATAATTCCAGATGGAGAAATTGTTGGTGCAGTTAAAACAACATCATCCGTATTTCCATCACAATTATTATCCACTCCGTCGCATACTTCTGTGGCAGCAGAATTTATAGATGCATCATCGTCGTTACAATCTGAAATTGCACCTTCTCCGTCGCCATCATTATCTTGTTCAACAATAATATTATCCACCGCAAAACTTGGTCTTGATCCCGCTCCGGTCTGATCGTGGTTTATCCAACGGATCTGAACTTCCGGTTGATTGTCGCATGCGCCTGGCAACACAATACTTCTGTTTTGCAGATCTTGCGGAGTAGTTACACCACTTGTTGTTTGTGTGGTAGTTCCATTCACATACTCAACTCCTGCAAGAGTGGTAAATGATCCGGTATTTCCAATTCGGTATTGTAATACTGATTCATTTATCCTGGTATTGGAACCGCCATCATAAGGATTGCGGATAACCATTATATCATAGGATAAAGTAATATTATTACTTCCGGTGGTGTTGATGCTCATAACAATTCCCGGGTTTGTGGATCCCGATGAAAGGAAACCTATTTTGCCATTATAATTATTTACACCGCCTGCCGTGGTGGATGCACTTGAATTAGCTGTGAGTGTATGATCAGCAGTTGGACCTGTAGTTATAACTGTAGTTGTTGCTGCTGAACTCACTTTCCAACCTTGCAATCCTGCAGGATAAGAAGTGGAAGTATGGAGCAAGGATGAAAAATCCTCCGTAAAAGGAATCACCTGCGGAACCGGATTTGTTTGTGCAAAACCGATGCTTGTCACGAATAAACATATTGCCAATATGGAAATGGACAATCTGGTGTTGTAATAAATTTTCATATGTCTGATTTAGGTTTGGTAGAATGGGTGTAAAAATGCCCAATAAAGTTAATGCAATTATCTTTTTGATATTAACGATGTGTTAATAAAATGCATGTCTTACCACCCCCTCCTT
This sequence comes from Bacteroidota bacterium, assembly GCA_016706865.1. Classification (NCBI taxonomy): domain Bacteria; kingdom Pseudomonadati; phylum Bacteroidota; species Bacteroidota bacterium. Next base: position 452,181 of record JADJIS010000001.1, read on the forward strand.
CAGACCTGCCAGGTTAAAAAAAAACCTGGCAGGTCGAAGGTGTACATTCTTTCTTTTTAATCCTTGCATCCTCTTCCTTCGGTCACCGAAGCTTTAGCGTAGGTGACACCTTAGAACCTTCCTTCCTTCCTTCATTTTTTCCTCTTCCAACCCCTTCCTTCCTTCACCTTCGAATCTTCTCCCTTCGAATCTTCCTTTCCCTTCCCCTTCGAATCTTCTCCCTTCGAATCTTCCTTCCCCTTCCCTCAGACCTCACAGGTTAAAAAAAACCTGGTAGGTCGAGGGTATGCTCGGCTGTTAATTGTCAATTATCAATTGTCAATTATCAATTAACAATTATCAATTAAAAAAAAAGGCATACAAGTAAAACTTATATGCCTTTTTAAAAATGAGGTAATTAATTATTTATTGATAACAATTTGTTTATTGTATTCATTACCACCTGCAATAATTTTCACAAGGTATAAACCTGCTGTTGCATTTTGTAAATTAACAGAAGCATTTAAAATACCATTAGCTATGGAAGTGTTATTGGAATACACAACATCACCGATCATATTAACGATCACGATATCTGCAGTATTAACAGATGCAGATAAATTCATATTAATATTAAATTCGCCTGAGGTTGGATTTGGATAAACTTCAAAACCTGACATTTCCATTTCCGCTTCACGACAAACATTTGTTACGTTAGCAATATCAGTAACGCGGTTACAGCCATCGATAGATGTTATGGAACAACGGTATTCACCTGTTTCTGAAGGGAATATTCTCCATGATGTAGCGCCATCTCCTGTGTATTCAACGCCATTTCTATACCATTGGTAAGTATTAGTTGCAACGTAACCCACTTTAACAATAATATTGGTACCTGGAGTTGGTGAACAAAGATTTAAGCCGTTTGGATGATAAATATTTGCATTTGGATTAAATCCGGAATTTAATTCAGTATAAGCAGAATAAGCTGAACAACCATTTGCTTGCGTAACTAATACATTATAATATGCAGGTTTTGTTGTTGCATAAGAAGTACCTGTTGCACCTGCTAATGGATTATCATTTTTGTACCACTGATACGTACAACCAACACAAGCATCCGTTGTGAAAGTTACGGGTTCACCTTTACAGGTGATCGCAATTCCGGCAGGCGACATAGTAGCAGGTGAATTAGAACAAACTGTTCCTCCAACTGATCCGTTGTAATTTCTTTCCTGACCATTTACGTTACCTGCATCCCATCCGTAAAGACGGAAAATTACAGCACTTGTAGAACTGAAATCTACCATATCCCAGGTAAATGTTGTTCCTGATCCACAAGATCCGCTTGGCACTGAAAGATCTGATCCATTATTGATCCAACTTGTACCGCCGTCAAGACTATATGCATAACGCATTCTTTTAGGTCCTTGAGGATTACGACCAAGGTCAAACTGTATACTTGTAAAATACATTGTATATCCTGCATCCGGAGTTAAAGTCAACTGTAAAGCAGAATATGCGGTAGAAAATGCGCCTGCTGATGTACTCCAGGTATCAGAACTATACCCGGTTCCGCACGCATTAATGTATGCTACTCCATTTACCGGAGTAAGGTTAGAAGCAGTAACACCAACAGCCTCGGATCCCGGTGACCCTAATTCATCATTGTCGAATGTGTAAATTGTTTGAGCTTGGAGACTCTGGACAAAAGTCAGGCTACACAGCAATATTGCTGTCTTCAAAGTGTGCATTTTTTTCATAAAATGTAGTTTGTTTGTAGGTTTGTTTAGGATTAAAAAATAGATATGGATGGCAAATGTATATGTGTATACTTGAAATATCAAAAAAATGCAAGCATAATTTTATTAAACCCATAATTTAACTAGGTTTTTTGTGACATTTTTAATATAATCTATAATTATATCCGTCATTTTTTAATAAAAATGTAATAAATATGAATTTAGTATACTTTTTGTGTTAAAGAAACAACATTTTGGCAAATACAATCTTCTTATAACAATCGCCGTTTCATCTCTTATTTTTGCAGCAATCAAAATGCATGTCGATAAAAGTTGAACATATCACCAAAGTTTACGGAGAACAGAAAGCAGTAAACGACATTTCGTTTGAAGTACAGGCGGGTGAGATCATTGGGTTTCTTGGTCCTAACGGTGCAGGAAAAAGTACCACCATGAAGATTCTCACTTGTTTTATTCCTCAAACTGGCGGTAAAGCAAGTGTTTGTGGTTTTGATACAGAAAAACAATCCATGGATGTGCGGAAAAACATTGGATATCTTCCGGAACACAATCCACTTTATCCGGAGATGTATGTAAAAGAGTATCTTGAATTCGCCGCGCGGTTACACAATATGAAAAGTCCCAAAAAACGCATCGAGGAAATGATCGCGATGACGGGACTTACTGTGGAGCAAAAAAAGAAAATTGGACAGCTGAGTAAAGGATATCGTCAGCGTGTTGGCTTAGCTCAGGCAATGTTGCACGATCCTAAGGTTTTAATAATGGATGAGCCAACGTCAGGATTAGATCCAAATCAATTGGCAGAAATAAGAAGTCTGATCAAAAATATCGGCAAAGAAAAAACAGTAATATTATCCACGCATATTATGCAGGAAGTGCAAGCTATCTGCAGCAGAGTGATCATCATCAACAAAGGAAAAATTGTTGCAGATGATACGGTGGAAGGATTAAAATCGCACCAAAAAGGTATGACTTTAGTTCAGGTTGAATTTAAAGAACGCATCGATAAATCCCTGTTATCAAAAATAAACGGTATCCATAAAGTAACCGGCGATAACCAACTCACCATAGAATATTCCGGCGATGAAGATATTCGCGAGATTTTATTCCGTTTTGCAGTGGAAAATAAATATACGCTACTCAATCTCAATATCGAGAAACAGAGTTTGGAGGATGTGTTTCAACAAGTGACTGGTAAGTAGAGGAGACATAGGACATAGGATTTAGGACATAGGACTTGACATAGGACAATGGAAAGCGACAAAGGAAAACATACAGTCGGCTGACAACATTGTCAATTATCAATTTCCCCAACTACCCGAAGCAAAATCATCCTCCCGTCGACCAATTCTCAATTCTCCATTCTCAATTCACCCGAAGCTTAATCATCATCCCGACGATCATTGTCAATTGTCAATTATCAATTATCAATTTTCTCCCTCCCCCGAAGCTTAATCATCCTCCCGACGATCATTGTCAATTGTCAATTGTCAATTGTCAATTTTTCCCCTCACCCGAAGCTTGATCATCCTCCCGACGATCATTGTCAATTGTCAATTGTCAATTTTTCCCCCCACCCGAAGCTTGATCATCCTCCCGACGACCCATTCTCAATTCTCAATTCTCAATTCCCCCGAAGCTTAATCATCCTCCCGACGATCATTGTCAATTGTCAATTGTCAATTATTTCCGCCTTTTAATTGGTACATTTTCTTCTCCCTTCCCTCAAACCTACCAGGTTAAAAAAAACCTTGTAGGTTGAGGGCGTAATTCTTTCATACCTATTTTTTATCCTTTTAAATCCGCTTAATCAGCGTTATCAGCGTTCCCCCTTTTTCATTTCTTCATTTTTAATTCTCTTCACCCTTCCCTCAGACCTCACAGGTTAAAAAAAACCTGGTAGGTCGAGGGAATTGTCAATTATCAATTGTCAATTATCAATTATTCCCGGCTGTTCATTCTCAATTCTCAACTCTCAATTCTCAATTAATTCCCTATCTTCATCTTTCCATGTTGCGCATACTTAACAAAACCTGTCTTACCATATTTATATTATTTGCTGTTCTGCAGGAAACTCAGGCGCAGGAATTTCCGCAATTGAATTTTGAGAACATCAGCACTGTCAATGGATTAAGTGATAATATTATTACTTGTATTTATCAGGATAAAAAAGGTTTTTTGTGGATTGGTACTGCGAATGGTTTGAATAAATATGATGGTTTGACTTTTAAAACTTTTTTTGCAAAGGAGGGAGATCCCAATTCACTTTCGGGAAACATTATCATTGATATTTTGGAAGATAATAACGGAGTATTCTGGATCGCGACCAGAGATGGAGGAATAACAAGATATGATCCTTCAAAAACTCCCGATAAACAATTTCTGCAATTCAGAAATGATCCAACAATTGCATCCTCTATTGTTTCTAATAGAATTACCGCTATTGAAGAACTGGATAATGATTATATAATATTTAGTTGCGAAAGCGCAGCCGTGGGATTTATCCATAAAAAAGACCTGAAAATAACGTACAATATTGCTTCTGATTCATTGCACACCATAATTGATCCTTTAAGCGGAGGAAACAAACCAAAAACCGGAGGCTGGATACATTATTTTTATTCAGACAGCAATTATTTATATCTATCACAACTTGGAGTTGGACTGCAGGTTTATGATATAAAAAGTAAAGATCGCCAGAAATTAAATTTTGGTGTTTCAAATGGCGGAATACAACATTTTGAAGTTGATAAAGAAAAAATATGGATAGCGAGTTGGGGCAGTGGTATGTATTACCAAAAAAATCCCCTATACGCCGTTGAAGGAGAAAAAGCAATTTCACAAAAACTTTTTGAAACGGAAGAAGAGATCTCCTGTGTATTATCAATCGACCAGGATTTTTTATTGGCAGGATCAAAAGGTGCGGGAATTTATTTGATGAATAAAAAGGATTTTTCTTTTATTCAGCTAAAAAATGAAAAAGGCAATAATTTCAGTTTGTCGTCGAACCGGATAAACTGTATGTTGAAAGATTCCAAAGGAATTATATGGATTGGAACAACAAACGGTTTAAATAAATTTAATCCGGTGCAATGGCAATTTAAAAGTTATACCATAACCAGTGATTATGATAAGGATATTATTCATTATTCCATTTTTGCATATGATAAAAATACACTTGGCATTTGCACATCCAATGGAATATATCAATTTTCAACAAAGGAAAACAACTTTAAACTCCTGGAATTTCAATATGAAAATTACCCATTACGACCTACTGCAGTAATTGAACTGAATAAAAACAACACCTATCTAACCACAGAAAGCAATGCATTTCATTACGATAAAAACACGCATAATATTGAGATCTTGAGTCCCAAACAATTTTATAATTACCAAACTAAACTGTATTATACATTCAAACCATTTCGGACAGCTTATCAGGTGTATGATGTAATAAGTGATACAATTGCAGGTACAGAATTTCACATTTTCAGAACCATAGGTTCGGGTTTAGGTGTTTATAATGCAGAAACACAAAATTATAGTGATCTGTACCATATTAATGATTCCACTTCCCTGAGCAGCAATTTTGTAAGAGTAATTTATAAAGATTCACAGGGAAATATTTGGGCAGGCACTTCAGAAGGTTTAAACAAATTAAAAAAAACACCTGATTTTGAAAATACATTTATACATTATCTTCATAAAAGCAACGATACAAATTCTATTTCAAATAATACTATTACCGGTATTTATGAAGATGCAGAGCAACGTTTGTGGATCTCCACCGGAAATGGAATTAATGAATTTAGAGATTCAAGATTTATCCATTATTCCCCTGATAAAACCGATAATATAACAATGCATGGATTATATGCAGATGAAAAAAATAATTTATGGACAGCAGTAAGAGGCGGATTTGAAGTATTTGATCTTAAAAAGAAAACCTTTCGATTTGTTCCTTTGATAAATAATAGCTGGTTATTAAAAAATCCGGCTCAGATCTTCCAGGAGAAGGGAGGAAATTGGTATTACGGCGCCGGAAATCAACTCATTTGTTTTGATCCCGAATCGTATTATTTTGAAACGGAATTTCCAAAAATATATCTTAGCGATTTTAGCGTATTCGATAAATCAATAATGAATACACCGGTATTTAATGACCTTACCTTCAGTCATAATAATAATTTTATTACAGTCAATTTCTCTTGTTTACAATTATCGCAACCAGGAACTGTAAAGTTCAAATATCAGCTTAAAGGATTGAATACTGATTGGATAGATGCAGGAAATTCCGGTAAAATAAGTTTTTTAAGTTTACCTCCCGGATATTATAGTTTACTTATAAAAGTTACAAACCCACAAGGTGATTGGAGTGATGAATTTGTGTTATCAGAATTTGTGATCCTACATCCGTATTGGCAACAGTGGTGGTTTATTGCTTTGTGTATTTTAACCGGAGCCGCAATAGTTTATGCTATTATAAGATATAGGGAAAAACAATTCTTAAAACTTCAAATGATTAGAAATAATATTGCAAACGACCTCCACGACGACGTTGGAAGTGCACTCAGCACTATAAATTTATATAGTGAGGTTGCTAAAATGAAGTCTAATGAAGAAAATGAAGATCTGAAGAACATGTTAAATAAAATTTCTGATACCAGTACAGAAATGCAGGATAATATGAACCATATTGTTTGGTCGCTTCAACCTCGCAACGATAATTTCGAGCAGATGCTATTGCGTATGAAATCGTTTGCATTGGAAACCTTACAAATAAAAAATATCACAACCAATTTTATTGTGGATGAAAAATTAAGTGATATTAAACTGACACCGGATAAAAGACATGAACTTTTTTTAATATTTAAGGAGGCGATCAATAATATAGTAAAATATGCCAATTGTTCCATAGTTAATATACAACTGTATAGAATTAAAAATAAGATCGTTTTAGAGATAACAGATAACGGCAGCGGATTCGACATGCAAACAAAGCATGCAGGAAACGGGTTACATAGTATGCAGGAACGCTCCAGGAAACTGAAAAGTAAATTCAAGATCAACTCCGAAATCGGAAAAGGAACAAGTATTAGTTTGATATTTGAAGTATAAGTTACCTGCTATATTTTGTAGGTAACCGATAAATTATATTACTTAATTTTGTTTTATTGATCTATGGATATCCGAATAACACTTTTTGACGATAATGCCACCCGCCGTGATGGAGTAAAATTATTACTTGATAATTCCGAAGGATTTATTTGCGCAGGTGTATTTGAAGACTGCTCCAATCTGGTGGAGGATATTTTGCGCACAGAGCCACATGTTATTTTAATGGATATCGACATGCCTGGAATGAATGGCATTGATGCTGTGAAAATAATTAAAGAACAATTCCCCGACCTTCCGGTAATGATGCAAACCGTTTTCGACCACGATGAAAAGGTTTTTCAAAGCATTTTAGCCGGTGCTACAGGATATCTCCTCAAAAAAACAGCTCCTTTAAAATTACTGGAAGCAATTAAAGAAATTTATGAAGGCGGCGCCCCTATGACCCCCGAAATTGCTCTCAAAGTACTTTCCTTTTTTAAAGTAAAAGAAGAAAAAAAGATATCAAATGATCATTTACTTTCTGTAAAAGAAAAAGAAATTCTTACACATTTAGTGGATGGCCTCAGTTATAAAATGGTTGCCGACAAACAAAAAATAAGCTACCACACCGTAAATTTTCATATCCGTAACATCTACAAAAAACTCCACGTAAACAGCGCCTCCGAAGCAGTAGCAAAAGCGATCAAAGAAAGAATAATTTAATTGACAATTGACAATTGATAATTGATAATTGATAATTGATAATTGACAATTAAACAGCCGGGTCTTCGAAATGCTTAGATGTTAGACTTTCCAAAATCTGTACTTGATACCCGAAACCTAATATAATGTCCTAGTTCCCTGTCCTTTGTCATATGTCATAGGTCATAGGTCCTATGTCATATGTCCCTCTCTCCCATGTCCTTTGTCCAGTCCCGTGTCCCGCGTCCTATGTCCCGTGTCCCCCTCCCATGTCCTTTGTCCAGTCCCGTGTCCCGCGTCCTATGTCCCGTGTCCCCCTCCCATGTCCTTTGTCCAGTCCCGTGTCCCGCGTCCTATGTCCCGTGTCCCCCTCCCATGTCCTTTGTCCAGTCCCGTGTCCCGCGTCCTATGTCCCGTGTCCCCCTCCCATGTCCTTTGTCCAGTCCCGTGTCCCGCGTCCTATGTCCTGTGTCCCCCTCCCATGTCCTTTGTCCAGTCCCGTGTCCCGCATCCCGTGTCCCGTGTCCCGTCCCTCCCATGTCCTATGTCCAGTCCCGTGTCCCGCATCCCGTGTCCCTTATCCCACCCACCTACTAATATTCGCTGTTGCCCACCCCCATGCATAAACCTACATTCGTGGCTTACTTTTTCAATCACAAAAATCTATTTTATGAAAATTAACAAAGTACTCTTTAGCCTTGCATTAATGCTCTGCACGGTTACACAAATTTGGGCCGATACGGAGCCCGACAACGACACTTATACAGGTGCAGATGCCCTTACAGTGGGGAATGATGTTACCGGCTCCATCGGTAACACTACCGACGACCCTGCAGATTATTATCAATTTACAGCCGATGACGACGGCAATATCACAGCAACAATGGTGCTGACAGGCGCAGGTTATGCCTATCTCAAAATTTATGATAGCGACGGAACAACCGAATTGGCTTCTACATTTCAACTTGCTCCGGGCACCTATTCTGTTACAGAAAATGGTAGAGCAGCAGGAACTTATTATGTAGCAATTAAAGCTTATAATACTTCTTCTCTTTCCGATTATACGCTATCGGTTTCCGTAGCAACACCTGCACAGGCAAATGATACGGAAAATAATGACACACCCGGAACCGCAGTTTTAATTTCCGAAAATAGCAGTGTTACAGGTCATATTGGCTATCGTTACAATGGTGGTGCTTATGACATTAACGATTATTATCAGTTTACTACAACCAACGATGGAAATGTAAATATTGCATTTACCAGTTCTGAAGTTGGACATTACAATTCATTATATTTATATGATAACGACGGAACAACATTACTTGCTTCCGTTTCAGGATATGGCGGCGCATCTATTACAGAAAATGGACTTGCTGCCGGGACTTATTATTTGAGAATGTATTATTATTCTACAACCCAATATAGTGGTTACACTTTAACAAATACTGTAATTACAGATGGTGTTGTTAATGATGTGGAACCAAATGGAACTTTTGCGGAAGCATTGCCCATGATGGAAAACAATTCTGTAAATGGACATATTGGATATAGAAAAAATGGTGGTGTTTATGATCAAAGCGATTACTATCAATTTACAACTACAAACGATGGTAATATTAACCTTTCGTTTTTAAGCACTGAAGCCGGACATTACAATACTATCTATTTATATGATATTGATGGTACAACTTTACTCGCATCCGCTTCCGGTTATGGCTCTGCATCACTTACAGAATTAGGTCTTGCTGCAGGAACATATTACGCCAGAATGTATTATTACAGCACATCAGAATACAGTGGATATACATTAACCAATACTGTAATAACAGATGGTATTGTTAATGATATCGAACTAAACGACACGCCTCTTACAGCTTTATCAATGTCGGAAAATGGTTCTGTTAACGGACATATCGGATATAGAATTAACGGAGGTACTTATGATCAAAGTGACTATTATCAATTTACAACAACAAATGATGGAAATATAACAATTGCTTTTAGCAGTACAGAAGCTTTACATTATAATTCCATTTATTTATATGATGCCGATGGAACTACTTCATTAGGTTCAGCCTCAGGATATGGTGGTGCTTCATTTACATCAAATGGATTAGCCGCCGGTACTTATTATGCAAGAATGTATTATTATAGTACTTCCAGTTTCAGTGGATATACACTCACCAATACCGTAACAACTAATGGAATTGTAAATGATCTGGAACCAAATGGAACTCCTGCAGAAGCATTGCCAATGGCCGAAAATGGTTCAGTAAATGGTCATATTGGGTATCGCTTGAACGGCGGTGATTATGATGTAAGTGATTACTATCAATTTACAACAACTAATGATGGTGATATAACAATTACATTCTCCAGCACTGAAGTTGGACATTATAATTCAATTTATTTATATGATAATAATGGAACAACATTATTAGGATCTGAATCAGGTTATGGAACTGCAACTTTTACTTCAGTTGGTTTAGCAGCAGGCACCTATTATGCAAGAATGTATTATTATTCTTCATCGTCTTATAGCGGATATACCTTGACAAATACAGTTACGGTTGCCGATTATACTATAGATGCAGAACCAAATGGAGATGCAGCAAATGCTATCGATATGTTAACCAATTCCACAATGGAAGGACATATTGGTTATCGCATAAATGGTGGAACTTATGATACTTACGATTATTATACATTTACTACACACAGTGCCGGCGATTTAACTGCTACACTTGCAAATCCAAATGGAAAATACAATACTGTTCAGATCTTAAACAGTGCTGAAAGTGTATTGGCATCAGGATCAGCATATGGCGGAACAACAGTTACGGAATTAGATGCACCTGCAGGTCTTTATTATATAAGAGTATATTATTACAGTTCAGATCATTTTACAGGTTATACAATTTCAAATAATTTCTGCCCTGATGCAATTACAATTGTTGCAGAAGGTGAAACAACTTTTTGTGATGGTGAATCTGTAACTTTAAGTACTCCCGATCACCATTTAGATTATTTATGGAGTGATGGATCTGTTACCGAAACAAATACTGTAACATTAACAGGTGATTATTCTTTAACAATAGATAATGGCGGTGGATGTGTAAGAACATCAAACACAATTTCTACGGAATCAACACCATTACCGGTTGCAATAATAGATGCCGACGGACCAACAGAATTTTGTGATGGCGGAGATGTAACATTAAGCGTTCCAATTGTTGCTGATTCTTATTTATGGAGCAATGGAGAAACTACATCAACAATTACTGTTTCCACAACAGGCGATTATTCTGTAACACTTACAAAAAATGATTGCTCTGCTATTTCCGATCCGATACACATTGAAGTAAATCCAAATCCAATAGCAACAATTACTCCTGACGGATCAACAACATTCTGCGAAGGTGGGGATGTTACATTATCTGCAACTGCTGCTTCTGAATATTTATGGAGCAATGGAGAAACAACTTCATCCATTTTAGTAAATGCTAACGGAAGTTTTTCTGTTACAATTACCGATGCAAATGGTTGTGAAGCAACTTCTTCTACAACTGCAGTAACAGTAAATACAAATCCAATTGCAACAATTACTCCTGATGGAACAACTACATTCTGCGATGGTGGTAGTGTATCTCTGTCAGCAACTCCGGCATCAGAATATTTATGGAGTAATGGAGAAACAAGTTCCTCCATTTTAGTGGATGAAAGTGGAAGTTATTCTGTAACAATTACAGATGCGAATGGATGTGAAGGAACTTCCGGAGAAACTTCAGTAACAGTAAATTCAAATCCAACTGCAGGTATTTCTGCCGATGGACCTACAACAATATGTGCCGGCGAATCTGTTAATTTAATTGCAGATGGTGGTACTAGTTATTTATGGAGTAACGGAGAAACAACATCTTCAATAAATGTAACAACAGCTGATGATTATTCTGTAACTGCATTTAATTTGGAAGGATGCAGCGATGTGTCTGAAATTGTTTCCGTTATTGTAAATGTTTGTGGAGATGTAACAATTTTTGCAGATGGTCCGGTTGATTTTTGTGAAGGCGGAAGTGTAACATTAACTTCATCTGAAGCAGAAGGAAATGTTTGGAACACCGGTGAAACAACACAATCGATCGTAGTTACAGAAAGTGGTGATTATTATGCAGAGAATGGATTAAATACTTCCAATACAATAACTGTAACAGTAAATACAAATCCTGTTGCAACTATTACACCTGATGGCGCTACAATTTTCTGCGAAGGTGGTGATGTAACATTAACTGCAACTGCAGCTTCAGAATATTTATGGAGCAATGGAGAAACAACTTCTTCCATTTTAGTAGATGCAAGCGGAAGTTATTCCGTAACCATCACTGATGCTAATGGATGTATGGGAACTTCATCAACAACCGATGTTACTGAAAATCCAAATCCAACCCCAACAATTGTTGCTGATGGCCCTACAGCATTCTGTGGAGGTTCTGTTGGCTTAAGTGTTGTTGGAACCTATGACGATTATTTATGGAGCAACGGTGAAACAACCTCATCAATTACTGTTTCAACAACTGGTGTTTTCTCTGTAACCGTTTCTGAAAATGGTTGTTCAGGCACATCAAATGAAATTGCAACAAATTCAGATACTGCTCCTACAGTTACTATCAGTTCTGACGGAACACTTATTTGTTTTGAGGCAAATACGATGTTGACTGCAACTACAGATGGAGCTAATATACAATGGCAGCTCAATGGTGTTGATATTCCGGGAGCTACAGATCTTATGTATTCCGCAACTGTAAATGGTAAATATCGCGCAGTGGCAACAAGTGGAGTTTGTAGCACTATTTCCAACGAGATCAAATTAAAATATGCCGAAAGAATTGAGATCACTCCTTCAGGAACCGTTAATTTATGCGGACCAGATCTAATGATGAGCGTTCCTGTAACACCGGGTGCTACATATGAATGGTATAGAAATAATACTTTGATAGTGGGTGCAACTTCTAATATGTATACCACAACAACCGTTGGTAAATATTATGCATTTGTAATAACACCTGGCTGCACAAGAGCTTCCAAATTATTGAGAGTGGAAGATGATTGTCGCACCGGCATTGAAGACCAGACAGTTTTAAATGTTTCTCCTAATCCTGCTTCCGAAACCTTTATGATCAATTATGACATCGTTTCAGAAGGCAATACCACATTAACCATCAGCGATATCGCAGGTAGAATTGTGATAAAAGAAACCAACTATCTGAGTGCAGGAAGTTACAACGCACAATACGAAACCTCTAAAATGACCTCAGGTTTGTATATTATTACCCTAACAACCAATGAAGGCAATAAATTACAGCAAAAATTAGTGATTGAAAAGTAAAATTTCACTTAGTCAGTAGGTTTAAACCCTCTCCAAATGGAGAGGGTTTTGTTTGTACTGTTATTGTAAAATCGCTAAAATCATCCAAATAAATATACAATTCACAAAATTCTCTCGTTTAGGGTATACCCTGAATGGAAAATCACCATTACGTCAAAATGTTGATACAAATTCCAAAAATCTTCTCGTTTAGGGTATACCCTGAATGGAAAATCACCATTACGTCAAAATGTTGATACAAATTCCAAAGATTTTCTCATTTAGGGTAAATTTGCATTCTTATCACCAACTAGGTTTACAGTGCTGGCTATTTTCAGAAAAGAACTCAACGTATTTTTCAGTTCCCTTATCGGTTACATTGCCATAACTATTTTTTTGGTGGCCAATGGTTTATTCGCCTGGGTTTTTCCGGAAACTAATATTCTCGATGATGGATATGCCACACTCGATTCCTTTTTCAGTTTTGCTCCCTGGATATTTATGTTTTTAATTCCCGCTATTACTATGCGTTCGTTTGCGGAAGAAAAAAATAGCGGAACCATCGAATTTATTACGACCAAACCAATTTCAGATACGCAGATCATTTTAGGAAAGTATTTTGCCGCCCTTGTTTTGGTAATTTTTTCGGTATTACCCACCATCTTATATTATTTCACTATCAGCGCATTGGCATCCCCTTCCGGTAATGTTGATACGGGAGGAATAATCGGTTCCTATATCGGACTGGTATTTTTAGGTGCCACCTTTGTGGCAATTTCTATTTTTACCTCAGGTATTACCAATAATCAGATAGTTGCTTTTATTGCCGGCATGTTTGCGTGTTTCTTTTTTTATCTGGCATTTGATTCCCTTTCACTCATTCCGGCATTTGTCGGAACCGCTGATACCTATTTTAATGCAATAAGCATCAACCGCCATTACCAAAATATCAGCAAAGGATATATCGACCTGAGAGACGTTTTATATTTTACAAGTATGGTAACAATATTTTTATTAATGACAAAAACAACGTTGGGAAGCAGGAGATGGTGAGGGGATGAGTAATGAGTTATGAGTAATGAGTTATGAGTAATGAGTTTTACTTCGATTTAACCTTGAAAAAAAATTATACCAAAATACAATAAACAAAAAATAAAAATCCGTGAAATCCCTTAATCCCATAAAATCTGTGATCCAAAATAAAAAAATCCGTGATCCAAAAAAAAATCCGTGAAATCCCTTAATCCTTTAAAATCCGTGATCCAAAATAAAAAAATCAGTGATCGATAAACAGTATAAAAAAAACAGACGGCGATCCATTCTTGGATTAATATTGTTATTCGCAATAATAATCCTGATCAATTTTTTAGCATCGGGATTATTTTTCCGATTTGATCTTACGGAGGAAAAAAGATTTTCGGTAAGTGAACCAACCAAAGTTTTATTGGAAAAACAGGAGGATATCATTTTTGTCCGCGTTTATCTTGCCGGTGATCTGACACCTAATTTACAAAGGCTTCAACAGGCCACAACCGAATTACTCGACCAGTTTAAAAATTATGGGGGAGATAACATTCAATATGATGTTTTTGATCCTTTCTCCATTCCCGATGAAAATAATCAAACAGATTTTATTATCGACCTGGAAGAGAACGGGGTATTTTCCGTTCAGTTTTTCGAAAGTGCAACAGATGAAGCATCCGTAAAATATTTATTCCCCTTTGTTTCTCTTCATTATAAAGATCTGCAAATGTCGTTTCCACTTATCGACCGCGGAACCATGCCTTTGCCCCTAACTCCGGATAGTGATCCTTCCGTTTCTATTTCGTTGCTGGAATATAATTTCACAAAAGCAATTCGTGAATTAACGGAAAAAGAAAAACCCTATGTCGCATTTATTTCAGGACATGGCGAACTCGACAGACTGGAATTAAATGATATCGCAGCATCCTTAAATGAATTGTATAACGTAACACAAATTGATCTGGAGGACGACAGCACCTTCGAAATTCCAAAGGAGGTAAAAGCGATAATTGTTGCAAAACCTTTAGTTGGGTTCTCTCAGAAAGGAAAATTTATAATTGATCAATACATTATGCAGGGTGGAAATGTATTGTGGTTTATAGATCCAGTTATTGCGGAATATGATAGTTTATATACCGGACAAGGGCAGTTCATGGCTATAGACAGAGAACTTAATTTAACCGATCAGTTCATTCAATATGGAGCACGTATCAATTCAAATATTATTCAGGATAAACAATGTACCCATATTAAAGCGCCAATTGCCAATTCCGAAAATTTCGTGCAGCGACCATGGCCTTATAATCCTGTGCTGAATAATTATAATAGTAAACATCCTGTAAGTAAAAATGTAGACGCCGTAGAAGGAAAATTCGTGAGTACTATCGACACACTTGCGGTGCCCGGCATTACTAAAACAATATTATTATCCACTTCCAACCTAAGTCGCTATTTAAATGTTCCGGCACGCATCAATTTTAATATCGTGAACGATAAACTTGCGCCTACGGATGAACAATACAATAAACCGAATTTACCGGTTGCCGTTCTATTGGAAGGAGAATTCAAATCCGCATTTTCATCCCTAAAACCAACCGCAACCCAATTGCATAATAGTGGTTACGGATATCAGGATAAAAAATTTATTGAAAAGGGAAAACCATCCAAACAAATATTGATCAGCGACGGCGACCTGATTAAAAATTACGTGAACAAAGAAGGGAAACCCGATATTTTGGGAATTAATTATATAGAACAATACGTTTATGGCAATAAGAACTTCGCCATGAATTGTGTGGAATACCTCTGCGATAAAAATGGATTGATCGAAACCAGAGCAAAGGAAATTAAATTGAGACCCCTGGATGAACAAAGATCCGGAGAGAACCGAATTCAATGGCAATTGTTGAATATGATAGCACCACTCATTTTATTATATCTTTTCAGCGGAATTTATTTTTTCATCCGCAACCGTAAATATGCATCCTGATGAATCGTAACTGGTTATATTTTATATTGTTTTTGGTATTGGCGGTGGTTGCTTATTTCACCATCATTAAAAAGAATTTGGGTTCTTATTCTAAAAAGGATACCGCTTTTGCCGTTGAGGATACTACTCAAATTAGTAAAATAATTTTATCCAACTTGAAAGGTGAAACAATTAACCTCGAACAAAAAAATAGCACTTGGCTTTTAAACGAAAAATATACTCCCAGGCCCGATGCAATTTCCAACCTTCTGCGCACATTACATCAACTGGAAGTAAAAGTACCTGTTGCAAAATCGATGCACAATAATGTTGTGAAAAGCATCGCAGGAAAAAGAACCAAGGTGGAAATATTCAATAGCAAGGGTGAAAAAACAAAAGGTTTTTACATTGGCGAATATTCTGATGCCTTGAACGGTAATTTTATGTTAATGGAAGGATCGGAACACACCTTTGTTGTAAATATTCCGGGTTTTTCGGGAAGTATCTCCACCGTATTTTTTACCGATGAAACAGATTGGAAAAGCGAAAATATTTTTACCTATAAGCCGGAAGATATTATTCAGTTAGATATCAACTATCCCGGTTTAAAAGATTCTTCTTTCTCCATTATCAAAACCAATGAAGGTAAATACGATGTTGCCTCCATTAAGAAAAGAACAAGTTCCGCTAATTCGGAAATAATATCCTTTTATCTGAAACAATTCAAAATGTTAAATGCCGAATATTTCATCAACGAACCGGAGAAAAAAGATTCCTTACTTTCTTCCACTCCGGCCTGCGAAATAATGGTGACAGATAAAAATAAGGTCACCACTGCATTAAAAATTTATTATCGGCCCATCACTTACCGTACAAAAACCCAATACACCAGCGACGATAAACCCTTAGAATTTGATCTCGATAAATACTACGGTATTTTTAATAATGATAACGACCTTGCCATTATCCAAAATTTCGTATTCGGAAAGTTATTGGTAGGGCCGGATTATTTTTATAGACAGAGACCTGCCGGGGTGAATACCTTGAACGAAGCACTGATCAAAAAATAGATCGATAGGTTTTAATTCTCAATTATTATTTTTTTAATACTTGTTTCTTCTTCTGATGCCATTTTAATAAAATATATTCCGGAAGGTAAATTATTCAGATAGATAGTATATGTATTCCCATTTAATAAATTAATACTCTTATCAGAGATAATTACTCCTAAGTTGTTTATTAATTGAAGGGTCTTAATAGTATATAAAGAAGAATTACGAATTAAAATTTGATCGTATGCAGGGTTTGGATAAATATTTATCTCACCTTGTTTATTGTCATTTACTCCCAATGGATTCTCATAATCTATCCACACTTTAAACAAGCGATTACTCGCCGAACTAGGTGTAAAATTCGGAACAAGTGCATCTATCCCCCCAAAAATATACCCCGCTAAAGTTTGGCTATAAATTTTATGTAATTGAATTACTTTATTCGAATAATGTGGCACATCTTCATTTAAAATAAAAACAGCATTAGAGCCTAGCAGAGCATCAAATTTAATGGGTTCCAAAATTTGTTCCGTTGAACAATCGGCATATTTTATTATTGTAGAAATATCATTAATAAAAGGCACATTCAGGTCTTCTTTAATAGTGTCACTTACTTCGTTGTGATAAAACTGACTTATTCCACCAAAAAATGTTGCGTAATAATTCTGACTAACGGAATCATATACCGGCATCACAGGACAGGTATAAGCATTTAATTTTTGTTTGAATTTTTCATCAACAGCATAACCTGTTTCATTAATATATACAGGATTAAACCACACCCAATCTGCCTCATATTGAAAAACGCCTGCAAAGGCTGCAAGTCCGAATTGTTCTCCGGGATTTACAACCGGTTCGAAATTAAGATCACGTCGGTGAAAATTTGCAGTGTCTTTAATTACCTCAATATCTGACACTACAATATCAATTCCATCATCTTCCAAAATAAACTTTCTCAACTCATTCGTATATGTTTGTGTAAATGCATCAGATGCGGGTTTGCTGTACTCACCTGTAAATACATGACCTCCAAATAAATATATTTTTTCATCATTGGGCAACACTTCAATTTCACCTCCTGTTACACAAAAAAAAGTATCTGTAATTTGACGGAATGAAGAAACAATTTCTGTTTCATTAATTATTGCTTCAGAAAGTTGTTCAAGATCAACAGCTAATAAATTTGGGAAGGTGATCAAAATATCACTCAGTGTATCTTTTCCATATCCTCCAATTATATATAAATATTTATCGCGTTGAAAATACTGCGCATTGGTGGAGCGCAACTGATCGCTCATTGCATCTGGCAAAGTATTGGTAAAAACACTCCAATGTTCACCCGAAACCGGATCCATCATATGTATTTTATTATTCGCCTCGGTTACCGGAAAGGGGTTTGGAGGTAAAAATCCGTGTAAACCACCCGTGCGTCCTGTCATTAAGATCCAGCGGCCATCCCACTCCCCTTTAACAAAAGAATGCATGCCCGGCCAATCTGTCCAGGTAACTTCCTCTAAAGTAATGGAATAAGGTTTCTCCCCCGTTTGAGCCGATAAGCGTGTAAATACCGATAAACAGGCTATTCCAACCACAACAAAACCCTTCAGTGTTATCATGTCTCAAATATAAATTGAAATCCACCAAATGTTGAAAACAGTTTTACTTCGAATGTTTACCTTTGCTGTAATCGAAAAAAATTGCACATGAAGTTTATAGTAAGTACTACTGCGTTATTACGCAATCTCCAAACGGTAAATGGCGTTGTGAGTCCGAATACAGTGTTGCCCATCCTGGAAGACTTTTTATTTGTAGTGGAGAAGAACAAACTCACTATTTCCGGAACCGATCTTGAAACATCCATAACCACCTGGATGGATATTGAATCGAAATCGGAAGGAAAAGTTGCCATCCCCGCCAGAATTTTGGTTGATTATTTAAAAACCCTTCCTGAACAGCCTCTTACTTTTTCTATTGATGAAGAAAGTTCTCAGGTGGAAATCACTACTGATCGCGGTAAATATAAACTCAACGGCGAAAATGGCGATGATTTTCCTCGTGTTTCCAGCGACGATAAATTATCAGACATCAATCTTCCTTCCGGAGTTTTACAGAAGGTGATCAATAAAACAGTTTTCGCTACGGGTAACGACGAACTCCGTCCCCCAATGACCGGTGTTTTATTTCAGCTAAATAAAGACGGAATTAATTTCGTTGCAACTGATGCACATAAATTGGTGAGATATAGCAGAACAGATGCAAAAACGGATAATCCTGCCTCGCTTATCATGCCGAAAAAAGCATTGAACTTGTTGAAAGCTAATTTACCCGGTGAACAAACTCAGGTAACTATTTCCTACAACAGCTCTTTCGCATTTTTCTCCTACAATAATGTGAAATTGATCTGCCGTTTGATAGAAGGAAGATATCCTGATTATAATGCAGTAATTCCTACAGAAAATCCGAACAGACTTACCATAAACCGCGCTGACTTTTTAAATACTTTGCGTCGTGTTATCATTTTCTCCAACAAAACAACACATCAGGTAATTCTGAAAATTAAAGGAAACGAATTGATGGTAAATGCACAGGATCTCGATTTCTCTAACGAGGCAAACGAAAGACTGGATTGCACTTACGAAGGTGATAATATGGAAATTGGTTTCAACGCAAAATTCTTATTGGAAATGCTCAACGCAATGGACAACGAAGAAGTGCGCATGGAACTCTCCACTCCAAACCGCGCCGGCCTCTTATTACCAACCGAAAGTGATGAAGCAGAAGACTTGTTGATGTTGGTGATGCCGGTAATGATGAACGTCTAAATAATTGACAATGGATAATTGACAATTGACAATTTTTTAAATCCTGACTGAAGTCAGGATTTTTTTTTGAGTTTGTACGATTGGAACTCAATGACAGAAAGGGTTTTAGAGAATTTTAACAATTTACTCAATGTATTGAGTAAAATTACTCAATGTGCTGAGTAAATTCATTTGAAGAAGCAAAATCTGATCCTGCTTATTGGGGAAGAGTATTCGAAAGCGCTTGTGGTGCTTTTCTTGTAAATGAATGTAGAAAAAATAATTATAAATTATTTTACTGGCGAGAAGGTAATGATGAGGTAGATTTTGTTATTCAAAATGGAGAAAGAATTATCGCAATTGAAATTAAAAGTGGTATGCGAATTACTCATGCAGGTTTATCAGCATTAAATAAAAGATTTAAACCCGAAAAATCTTTAATCATAGGATATACCGGAATTGATGTTGTGGATTTTTTATCTATGGATATTAGCTCACTGTTTAAATAACTCATTTTTTTTCTGCAACAATTTATACCAACTTCATTTTTTACCCTCCGGGTAAAAAAAAAGAAAAATGGCGCAAGCGTTTCGCTTGTGCCAAAGTTCAACCAAGCGTCCGCTTGAAAACAAAAAAAAATCCCGGCAAAGCCGGGATTTTAATTTTTTACAGCCAGTGCTCCATCGGAGCGTTATTTTTGCTGTAGCTCAGAATTTTATCTATCACTTTTTGCGAAGGACTAACTTCCACTTTATTCAGCTCTGCTTTTGCTTCTAAAAGTGTTTCATAAAGTTCCTTCAATTCCCAATCACTTTGGAGCGCCTCCTCAATAAGGTCGGTTTCCTCCGCGGTTGTTTCTTGATAGATGTAACGAATGAGATTGTCTTGAGTAATGTTTTTAGTCATGCAAACAGTTTTAGGTTAAATAATGAAACTAAAACGCCGCGCTAAAAACGATTATTGTTTCAGATGGAAATATTTTTTTCTTCCATCAGTTTTCTCAAGTTGATCAGGGCATATCGCATTCTTCCAAGTGCGGTATTTATATTCACACCTGTAAGTTCCGCAATTTCCCGGAAATTCATATCCATATAATGTCTCAATATCACCACTTCTCTTTGTTCGTCCGGTAAATGCTCAAGAATCTTGCGAATTTTGGCTGAAAATTCGTTTTCGATAATTTTGCCTTCTGCTCCGGGTTCCGAAAATTTCAAAACGGAGAAAATGTCGAATCCTTCACGGTTGATCACTTTTGGTAAACGTTTTTCACGGCGATAATGATCAATACAAAGATTGTAGGCCACACGGCTTAACCAGGGTAGAAACTTGCTCTGCTCCTGATACTTGCCGCTTCGCAGCTTGTCGATCACCTTAATAAATGTTTCCTGTAAAAGGTCCTCTGCAGTGTATGTGTCACGCACAAATAGAAAAATGTACGTGTAAATCCTATCTTTGTGGCGATCGAGGAGCTCGCCTAAGGCAGATTCGTTACCAGCCAGATACTGCTGTACAAGCTGATCATCAGGAAAAGTTTTGGCCTGCATCATAATAAGGTTGTGCTTTAAAAATGAACTAAAATTTGAATAACTGTTTTAGTGTAGTTTTAACCTTATAGGCAGTAGTTTTGAAGTTTTGTTATTGCAAATATACTCTTGTTTTGAAATAAACAAACAAGATGGACAAACTTTACGTCATTTTTTTACAAAAGTTTCAATAAAACACCTTTGAAAGAGAAAAATAATCATAAATACGACCATTCAGACGCAATATTTATAAAAGGTGCCCGGGAGCACAACCTGAAAAATGTAGATGTAACCATCCCCAGAAATCAACTTGTGGTAGTTACCGGAGTAAGCGGATCAGGAAAATCGAGCCTTACCATTGACACTTTATACGCGGAAGGCCAACGCCGTTATGTGGAAAGTTTGTCGTCGTATGCCCGGCAATTCCTTACCAGGCTCGACAAACCCGATGTGGACTACATCCGTGGAATCTCGCCTGCCATCGCCCTTGACCAAAAAGTTACCACCAGAACCACGCGATCAACGGTTGGATCCCTGACGGAGATCTATGATTATATGCGATTGTTATTTGCCCGGGTTGGAACTACCTACAGTCCAATTTCCGGTCGCGCTGTAAAAAAGGATGAGGTGAGCGATGTGGTGGATCATGTGGAACAACTACCGCATGGCTCCAAAGTCTATCTTATTGTGGAGTTAAATTCCGATAAAAGTAAAAAGCCGGACGAAGTTGCCCGCATCTATCAGCAAAAAGGATTTACGAGATTTTATATTGATGAAACAATTGTAAAAATTGATGAGGTTGCGGAGAATCCGAAATTGGTGAAAAAAAATGCAATCATCTATTTATTGATCGATAGGATAATTATTAAACCGGAAGATGAATATGCAGGTGATCACGCATTAAAAGAAGAAGCTCGTCAGCGCATCGCCGATTCCGTTGATCTTGCGTTTTATGAGGGACATGGTTCATGTATAATTAAGGTGGAAGGAAATTCTGAACGCATGTTTTCCAATCGTTTTGAAGCAGATGGAATTGTATTTGAAGAACCGAGCCCACATTTTTTTAATCAGAATAATCCTTATGGAGCATGTAAACGTTGCGAAGGTTTCGGAACAATTATAGGGGTGGATAAGGATCTTGTTTTTCCAGATAAAAATCTTTCTGTTTTTCAGGGAGCAATTGCTTGTTGGAAAGGAGAAAAAATGAAATTATGGTTGGATGAATTAGTTAAAACTTCCGGCAAATTTGATTTCCCTATTCATAAGCCGGTATATAATTTAACTAAAGAACAATACGAACTTTTATGGACCGGTAATGAGTGGTTTGACGGATTAAATAAATTTTTCAAAATGCTGGAAGAGAACGCGTATAAAATTCAATATCGCGTTATGTTGGCAAGATACCGCGGAAAAACTATTTGCCCCGAATGTTTGGGTTCACGAATTCGCAGTGATGCAAATTTTGTGAAAATAAATGACAGATCTATTTCCAATTTAATAGATATGCCAATTGAAGATCTTGCAGTTTTTATTAAGAATATTAAACTTACTGTATTTGAAGAAAAGGTTGCTTCGCGAATTTTATTGGAAGTAAAGAATCGTTTGCAATATATGCTCGACCTCGGATTGGGATATCTTACACTCAATAGAAAAAGTAACACCTTAAGTGGTGGCGAAACACAACGCATTAATTTAACGCGTACTTTAGGAAGTAATTTAACTTCCTCCCTTTATATTTTAGACGAACCAAGTGTAGGATTACATCCACGAGATACCGAACGCCTGGTAAAAGTATTAAAAAATTTACGCGACCTTGGAAATACCGTTGTTGTGGTGGAACACGAGGAAGAGGTAATTAAAAATGCAGACCATATTATTGATATTGGACCCGAGGCCGGAATTCACGGTGGAAAAATTACAAGTATTGGAAATTACGATACTATATTACATGATAAAAATAGTTTAACGGGAAATTATTTATCAAATAAAAAACAAATTCCCATTCCAAAACATCGCCGCAAATCTTCCAACAAAATTGTGATGCGCAATGCACGGATGCATAATTTAAAAGAAATTGATGTTCATATTCCGCTTCATAGTCTGGTTGCAGTTTCCGGTGTAAGTGGTTCAGGAAAAACTACACTCATTAAACATATTTTATATCCTGAGCTAATGAAAATGCTGGATGATACCAGCGACACGGCATTTATTTCTAAAACAATTGAAGGTGATGTTAAAAAAATAACGCAGGTTGAAATGGTTGACCAGGATCCGATCGGGAAATCGTCGCGTTCCAATCCTGTAACCTATGTTAAGGCATACGATGAAATTCGCGAATTATATGCTCGTCAGCCACTTTCAAAAATAAGAGGTTACAAAGCAGGATTTTTTAGTTTTAATGTGGATGGAGGAAGATGTGAAACTTGTAAAGGGGAAGGTGAGATTATTGTGGAAATGCAATTTCTTGCAGATGTGCATTTAACCTGTGATGAATGTAATGGTAAAAGATTTAAGGAAGAGATACTGGAGGTTTTATACAACGGGAAAAATATTTCCGAATTATTGCAATTAAGTGTGGAAGAAGCACTGGAATTTCTGAAAGCAGAAAAAGAAACCGTAAATAAATTACAGCCTTTGTTTGATGTTGGATTGGGGTATGTGAAACTCGGACAAAGCAGTAGCACTTTATCGGGAGGAGAAGCACAACGAGTTAAACTCGCTAGTTTTCTCGGAAAAGGAAAAGGCAGGGAACATGTATTATTTATTTTTGATGAACCAACAACAGGATTACATTTTCACGATATTAATAAATTATTGGATGCCTTTCACGCTCTTATCGATTGCGGGCATAGTATCATCGTAATAGAACATAATCTGGAGATCATTAAATGTTGTGATTATATTATCGACCTCGGTCCGGAAGGTGGCGAAAAGGGCGGATATTTAGTTTATGAAGGTGCACCTGAGGGGATACTAAAGGTAAAAGAAAGTTACACCGGTAAATATTTAAAGGAAAAAATGTAATCTGGAAACCCTGATTCATTTTATTCGTTGTATTTTTATAGTGTGATGGTATTACAACAAACAGTATCTGATAATCCGTGGTTAAAATTCAATGAATGGGGTGATACTATCGCGCATCGCTGGCCCATTTTTTTAACTGCACTGGTATTTATAATATTAGTATTTATTCTTTCGCGTTTTGTAAAAATAATCGCGACAAAGATCTTACACCGAAGAGATGGAAATGCGGCCATTGCAACGGTAATGGCGAGTTTTATTTCCATCATTTTTATTACCATTGGAATATTTATCACTCTTGGTATTTTAGGACTAAATCAAACGGTAACTTCCCTTCTTGCAGGTGCCGGAATTCTCGGTTTGATTTTAGGTCTTGCATTGCAGGACACTCTTTCCAGTGCAATAGCAGGTATTATCATGACCACCAGAAAGAGTTATAAGGTGGGAGATTTTGTGGATTCTAACGGATTTTTAGGAATTATTGTGGAATTAAATTTACGCAACACCACCATTCGCCAAACCAATGGTGTTGATGTTAAAATTCCAAATAGATTAGTGCTGGGAAATCCCTTAATAAATTACACATTAAATGGAGAAATTCGCATCGACATTAATATTGGAATTTCCTACAACGAAGATCTTCATAAAATAGAATCACTTATACAAAACGCTTTTAAAGAAGTTAATTACAACAATAAAAAAGAATTAGAAATTTATTTCACCGAGCTCGCACCCGGCTCCATAAAACTTTTAATTCGTTTCTGGATCTCCAAGTTCAAACAAATAGATCAACTCAGGGCACGCAGTGAAGCAGTAAAAAAGATCAAGGAAATTTTTGAAGCAAATGGTGTAGTTGTGCCTAACCCTTTTATTAATTGGGATACTAAATAAACCTCAAAGGTTTTAAAATGTAGACCTACCAGGTTTCCCAAACCTGTGAGGTCGGCAGGGCAAATTCAAAGTTTTAATTTGGAATGAAATTTTTCTTTCTACTGGCCGAAAATCAGACCTCACAGGTTATAAAATGTAGACCTACCAGGTTTTCCAAACCTGTGAGGTCGGTAGGGTAGAATCTAAGTTTGGGTTAAAGTGAAATTTCGTAGTTACTCCTGCCGAAAATCAGACCTCACAGGTTATAAAATGTAGACCTACCAGTTTTCCAAACCTGTGAGGTCGGTAGGGTAGAATCTAAGTTTGGGTTAAAGTGAAACTTCGTAGTTACTCCTGTCAAAAATCAGACCTCACAGGTTATAAAATGTAGACCTACCAGGTTTCCCAAACCTGTGAGGTCGGTAGGGTAGAATCTAAGTTTGGGTTAAAGTGAAATTTCGTAGTTACCCCTGTCGGAAACCAGGCCTCACAGGTTATAAAATGTAGACCTACCAGGTTTTCCAAACCTGTGAGGTCGGTAGGGTAGAATCTAATTTTGGGTTAAAGTGAAATTTCGTAGTTACTCCTGCCGAAAATCAGACCTCACAGGTTAAAAAAAACCTGGTAGGTCGATTTTCTAACCTTACAGGTCGGTAGGGTAGAATCTAAGTTTGGGTTAAAGTGAAACTTCGTAGTTACTCCTGTCGAAAATCAGACCTCACAGGTTAAAAAAAACCTGGTAGGTCGATTTTCTAACCTTACAGGTCGGTAGGGTAGAATCTAAGTTTGGGTTAAAGTGAAACTTCGTAGTTACTCCTGTCGAAAATCAGACCTCACAGGTTATAAAATGTAGACCTACCAGGTTTCCCAAACCTGTGAGGTCGGTAGGGTAGAATCTAAGTTTGGGTTAAAGTGAAACTTCGTAGTTACCCCTGTCGGAAATCAGGCCTCACAGGTTAAAAAAACTGGTAGGTCGCTTTTCTAAACTTCATTTCGGAATTAGTTCTTTTCAATCCAATTATTTTCTTGCCTAATGGATTTTGCAAAGTCACTATGGAAATTAACAAATTCCTCAATATTACCAAACCACTTAATCACCTCCTCCGCTTTAACATAGGAATTATTCCTCTTTGATATTTGATGATATG
Organism: Bacteroidota bacterium; assembly: GCA_016706865.1. Lineage (NCBI taxonomy): Bacteria > Pseudomonadati > Bacteroidota > Bacteroidota bacterium. The sequence continues at coordinate 478,497 of JADJIS010000001.1, forward strand.
AATTATGTGGCCATTCTTTAAAATCATCCACAAATTTATGATGCTGTGCATTAGTATGAATATAACCAATTATTTGAGAAAGTTTATTATCAGTTTTGATTTCTACTCTCTTAAAACTTTCGGCAAATAAACTCCCTTTTCTAGAATATTGTTTGTTTATTGACTTTGAATAAGAATTAAAAAAATTAGAAAATTGCTGTGAAATATTTAACATTTTATATGGCACTTTTTTCTCTTTGCAAAAAATTTCACTTTGATGAATAATTTCATTTTCATTTTTTATTTTAATTAATAAATGAAAATGATTTTTTAAAAGATTGTAACAATAAAGATCTAAAACAGGGAAAAGATAGTACTTTATTTTACTAAGGAAAAAAGCGTAATTCTTTTCCTCAAAAAATATATTGTCCTTGTTATTGCCATGATTATAAATATGATAGAAATTGTCAAAAATTAAAGGTTTATAGAAATCCATATTGTTAAGGAATTATTTGCGAATGTATATAATTTAAATTAAAATTAGTTGTTAATTTTTTAAAAAAAGCAGCGGCTTTTAAAAACAATTGAAAAATAATCACCTTAATTAATCGAGTAAATTTATTGAGTCGAATACAGCGAGGTAGGTAGGGAAAATTCATAGTTTTGATCTCGAAAGAAATTTTTCGAAAATAAAATCTCACATGTTAAAAAAAACTTAAACCTACCAGGTTTCCCAAACCTGTGAGGTCGTCAGGAGGAAATTTAAGTTTAGGGTAAAGTGATACTTCTTTCTCGCCAGCCCGAAAATCAGACCTCACAGGTTAAAAAAAACCTGGTAGGTCGATTTTCTAAAATTAACCTCACCTCAACAACGTAACCGTCCCATTCAACGTATAAGTAACAGGCCCTTCAAATGTTTCCACCTGATAAGTTATTAAAGTGATATAAGTGCCTATCTCTGCAGGCTTATTGCGAATATTTCCGTCCCAGCCTATATTGATGTCGGCGCTATTATAAAGCAATTGTCCCCAGCGGGAAAATATTTTAAGATCATAATTTATAATCGGATTGTAGGGGACAACATTAAAATCATCATTCACACCATCTTCGTTAGGACTAAATGCATTGGGCACAAAAATGTCGTGTCCACAACCCGGGGTGAAATTAATTTCATCAAATGAGGTACAATTAAATTCATTCGTAACTTCTACTGAATACAAACCGGGCACCGTAATTAATTGTGTTGAATTTGTATTTCCATCATTCCATAAATAGGTGGAATTAATTTGTGTTGCATCCAATAAAATTTCATCTCCCAAACAAATAATACTATCACTTCCCAAATTAAAAACAGGAAGTGACCAGGGAGTTAAAATTATAGAGGAATCAGTTGTGGAACATCCAATTGCATTAGTTATAGTAACCCAATAAATTCCTTCCTCTGCTGCGGTAAAAGTTTGTGTGGATGATCCGTCTTGCCATAAATAACTAACTACACCAGCACCTGCATCATAAATAAATTCCTCACCAAAACAAAATTGAATTGTATCCGGAAGATTAAGTGGCGGTGCATCATTTACAATTATTGTTATGCTATCAAAATCGGTACAGCCAAAGGCATTGGAAACTGCAACAAAATAAATTCCGTCATTATAAATATCAAGTGTTTGATCTGTAGTAAGATCATTCCATACATATTCAAATCCGGCTCCGGCATCTAAAATAAATGGATCCAGATAAACACAAACGGCAGTATCATTTCCTAAATCCACAACAGGATAGATCAGCGATTCCGGAATATTTGTCATCACACCACCAACAGCTCCGGGTTCTGCACCATGCGGAGTTCCGGTGCAAAATGCTCCAGGACTCGTAATTATTCCCGGTAGACCACCAACATTATTTAAAAAAACATTAGCGGGTAAAGCCGGCAATGAAATCCCAAGATAACCACCGCCTCCACCACCACCCGGACCATGACAAGTTCCCGCCCAGATCGTGCTTTCTATACTTCCGCCAAATCCACCAATTGTATTTACGTAGAGATCAGAGCTGTAATTAGAAACGCGCAAAATAACTGAGCCGCCTGCACCTGCACCACCAGCGCCTTCTGAGTCGGTGATTTCAATTACGTTGTTTGCATTTGCATTTATGGCAAATCCTCCTCCATCAATGGTATTTGCATTTATCAAAACCAATCCGCCGCCATCCGAACCATCGGTAACCTCCAATCCATTATCCTGATGTCCGCCTCCACCACCTCCACCCAAAAATGCCCGATCTTCTGAATAATCCAATGCAATTCCGGGTGTAGCCCAAATATCATCATAGGGAAAACAACCTGTCCATTCGTAAGCACTAACACCTCCTGCACCAAAATTACTTCCTCCTGCACCACCATGCTGCCCTGAATTACTTCCTCCTCCCCCATTTGCAGCTTTGCCCCTGCTACCTGCAATATCAGAATCTAAAACAACAATTCCTTCCCCTTTTTCACCCCCAACACAAGAAAGTATACCCGAATAATCAGAATAATAATCATTTACACCGCAACTGAAAAAACTAGTGCAATGTGTCCCACCTCTGAACCCCTGTCCTGTAACATTTATATTGGCGTTGAATGTTAAAGTATTTGTTACTTCCAAAACCACAACTCCACCCGTAACGCCATTCCAATCTGTTGCCGTTACATCACCAACTATAGTTACATTATCATAAACAGGAACCCGTATTAATTGTACAGCAGCGGCAATATCATAAGTTCTGCAGAGCGGATTTTCCACAGTAATGGTAAGTCCGGAAATACTGATAATGGTCCCAAACTCATAATATCCGGCACTATTGTAAGCTAAAACATCACCAAAAGCAGGGGAATCGGTTTCATCAATAGTTGCACCTTTCATTTGTATGATAACAACACGATCACCAACAGCAAAACCTGCAACCGAGGCACAGGTAATATCCGCAAGATCAACTGCAGTTACTGCGGTATACACGTTTATTACCCCCGAAATTGTTTGGGAATAAGTGGAAGAGATACAATAAAATAGTGCAACCAAAATGGTTAGCCCTTTCTTTGATGCCATGATCCGAATTTAACACCTTGCCTGAGGAGGATCGGATTATTAAAGATAAGGTATAATGTCGATTTTAAAAATCTAACTATAAAAATTTAATATCTACTTTCGTGGAGAAATTGAAAAACAAATGACTGGAACAATATTATTGGTAATTGCAGGATTATTTTCACTCCTGATCGTGATCGGATTATTTATTTCTTCGAAATACAAATTCAATAAGAGCATACAAATAAATAGCGATAAAAAAAATATTTTTAATACAATAGATGATCTCAGTACCTGGAAAAAATGGAGTGCCTGGAGTGTAGAAAATGATCCGAAAATTGTAATCACTTATGACGACAAGGAATCAGGCAACGGAGCTATGATGTTTTGGAAAGGAAAAAAAATGGGAAAGGGAGAAATTAAGATCACCAACACCGAACCATATAAAGAAATTGTATTAAGTGCAATTTTTAATAAAGGTGTTTTTAAAATGGATTTTAATATTCAATTGGAAGAAATAAAAGAAAATGAAATTCTCGTAAAATGGATAGTAAGCGGAAAAACCCGTCGCGGAGCATTTGCAAAGATTTTGGGAAGGATGTTACCTAAATGGATGGGAAAAGATATAGAAACTTCACTAAAGGTGCTTAAACATTTGTGCGAGGGAAACCTGGGAGCAATTGACAATTGATAATTGACAATTGACAATTAACAGCCAAAAAAGGAGAAAGGAGAGAGGAGAAAGGAGAAAGGAGTTTAAATTTCTTGCGAAATTTTGCGTGATTCCATTGTTTGTTTTCCAGATACTTGATACCTGATACCACAAAGGGAGTTCAAATTTCTTGCGAAATTTTAGCAAATCCCACTGTTTGTTTTCCTATGTCGAATTCCCTTGTCCTATGTCAAGTCCTATGTCCTAGGTCCTATGTCCTATGTCCCATTCCCCCTAACCGCAACTTCACCTGCTCACCAATTTGTTTGAATGATTGGAAATTAAGTGGGAACTCGAGTAATACATGGAGGAAACTGAGGAAATATAATGCTGTTAAACCTGTTCTGTAATCGAATGAATACAGCACTACTGCAGCAACCCACAAAACAACAATTATTGCCAAACCAGGTCTGGAAATTTCATGCCATTTGATAACGGATGTTTTGGAGAACCAGTTTAAATAGTGATAGGTGTAAGCATATGCAATAAATCGTGTGATCAGAATTCCGGAACTTGTATTATAAATAATATCCCGCAATCCATCCATACTCCGCACACCTTCCAGCATATGTGGCATAAGCCATTCAAAAACGGTATAGTTCAACGAAAAAAATGATTCATTATAAGCAGACTTTGCATAATCTGAAATAATATATCCGGGTTGCCTGAATAAAATAAAAAAACTTACTGCACACAATAAAAATATCAGGATGGAAAAATATCCCGATACACTTTTTCCTTTTAATGCTCCAACTAAAATAAATGCCCCTGTGAAAATAAAAACGTGTATCAATGTTGGAAGAAATACTGCAAATAAAACGAGATAAAACTCACTCGAATGCATTGCGAGTCCTAAAAGAAACAGCAGGGAATAGCTGATCACTTTAAATGTGTTACTTTTTACAAGTATCATAATTAAAGCTGCTCCAAAGGAAAGAAAAATTAAGGTAGGTGTGAGTGAGCCCGCGCGTTCGGCAATATTTGTTATCCCCACATCAATAAAATTCCCATCCACGTCGGTGGGGAACACCCAGGAAAGAATGGGTCGTATGTAGGAAAATATTAGAATTAAAAAACACAGCACCAATAAAAAAATAAAATCCTTTTTTCCTTTTGTGAAATAATTTCTTTTGTGTAGCCAGGATATTTCAGTTAGATAATGCAAAGGGCCTAAAAATGCATAGGAAAATAAAAACAATTCGAAGGGAATTATAAATGCGGCAATTGCCGAAATCAACATTAATCCAATATTTAAATAGTTTACCTGGGCTGTAGTCATGCAACAAAATTAAAAAACATTTCACGGTTAGCCAATTGTGTGTTTTTTCACGCAAAGTCGCAAAGACGCAAAGGTGTTATGCCAGTAGTTTGACTTTTCTCACGCACAGCCCTCGATGAGGTGCAGGTGTCGCAGGGGCAGTTAGCAAACAAAGATTGAATTTTTTGATTTTCAATCAAATAGTATTTGTAATTGAAATCATAATTGAAATAAACCAAAAATGGCCGCAAAACGGCCATTTTGATAAAAATTTAATTTTTGTGACAAACTTTTTTTCCCTTCAGAGAAAAAAGAGCATTTGGGTGATTCAAATAAAATTTCGCAAGAAATTTAAACTTCTTCTCTTCTCTCCTGAAGTTGTATCACGTATCAGGAAATCAAATAATGGTGTCCAATAAAATTTCGCAAGAAATTTAAACTCCTTTCTCCTCTCTCCTTTCTCCTCACTTTCCTCCACCTGCAGCAGTCATGCCGGCAAGTTCGCGATCTATCCAGTAGAGACCTCTGGAATCGTCAGGACCCAATAAATTGATCTTTTCGAGAACGCCACGGAATAATTTTTCTTCTTCATGTTGTTCAGCCACATACCATTGCAGGAAGTTATAAGAGGAGTGATCTTTTTCATTCATACAAAGATCCACCAGCGAATTTATCGATTTGGTAACATCCAATTCATGGTCAAACACAGCTTCAAATAATTCTTTTAGCGACTTAAACTTGGTTGGAGGTTGTTTTATGTTTGGTGCGAGTGCGTGACCGCCTGCATCGTTAACATAATTGAATATTTTCATCATGTGCATGCGTTCTTCGTCTGCATGTCCATATAAAAACACTGCGGCACCCTGTAATCCCTTGGCATCGCACCAGGATGCGGCCGAGAGATAATAATTAGAAGCATAAGCCTCCATTTCTATTTGGCGGTTTAAAGCGGTTTCAACCTTTTTAGTAAGCATATCTGAATAATTTTTCACAATGTTAAACAATACACCTCATTAGTAGTTCGAATACAGCGGAATTTATAATTATTCTAAACTAGAGGCTGTGGCAACATCGGTGGGGTCGTCGCTGTTTTGCTCGGTTTCTTGTCCGAACTTAGGGCAGTCACAACCTTTTGTGCCGTCAAATAATCCACAGGAAGAAAATACAAGTGGTAATATTAATCCGAGGAGCAATAATGTTTTTCTGATTTTCATAGCTTTGCGGCACTAATTTAAGCAATAATTTAGAATACACCTCAAACGACAATAATTAAACCAATATTTTTGAGCTCCTCCGAAAAGAAAAAAATTTTAATTGCCCCTCTCGACTGGGGATTAGGACATGCCACGCGCTGCATACCGGTTGTTCGGGCTTGTCTGGGTATGAGCCACGACGTAATAATTGCCTCTACCGGCCGCTCCCTGCAACTGTTAAAAAAAGAATTTCCACAATTAACCGCAATTGATGTTCCGGCCTACGATATCCAATATCAGAAAAAGGGAAGTTTTATTATTAAAATTATTAGTCAATTAGGAAAAGTGTTTCGCGGAATTAAAAGAGAACATAAAGTAACACAACAAATAATTACAGAACACAAAATAGATCTCATTATTTCAGACAACCGTTATGGTATTTATAGTAAGAATGTATATAGCGTAATCATCAGTCATCAAATGATGGTAAAGATCCCAAAATTTAAAATTGCAGAACCCTTCGTGTATTTATGGTTGCAATATCAGCATAGAAAATTTAATGCGATCTGGATTCCCGATGTAAAAAATGAACCTAATATTTCAGGTGATCTTTCACATAAATATAAATTGCCTAAGCACGCACAATTTATCGGTGTGCTTACCCGCTTCCGCAAACCGGAAATTCAGCCGGCTATAAAATATAATGTGCTCGCAATTATTTCGGGACCGGAACCGCAGCGCACAATTTTTGAAGATCTCATAATTGAACAAGCGCAACAAACTACTAAAAAATATGTAATAGTAAGTGGCATATCAGAAAAAAATACGGATATTCAAATTAATGATAATATTCGAATTATCTCACATCTTCCGGGAGAAGAATTATTCCAATTAATTTTAAGTTCTGAAATTATTATTTCGCGCGGCGGATACAGCACTTTAATGGATCTTGCCGTATTAAATAAGAAATGCATATTTGTCCCAACTCCCGGACAAACAGAACAAGAATATCTCGTAGAGGAATTACATGATAAGAAAATGGTATACGGAATAGATCAAGGACAATTTAAGTTGCAAACGGCACTGGAGGAAGTGGAAAAAACTAAAGGGTTTTATGTGGGAGTTGATGTAAAGGAGTTTGAAGGGGTGCTGAGAGATACAATAAATGGAATTTAATATCAGATAACAATCAAAAAATAAAAAATTACAATCGGATAGACTACCCGGAAAGAATTTCTTCGCTTGGAACCTGTAGATCAATAATAAAGAATATCGAACAAAGAATAAAGAACATTAATCGGATCGTCAACCCAAAAGATATTACTCCGAATTAAACCTTGATAAATAAAAAAAAACAATCGGATCGACACCCGGGAAATATGACTCCGTAGTGAAACCGTAGAATATAAAATAACAATCAAAAAATAAAAAATCCGTCAGTGGCCGGGCAGGCATTAATCGGATCGACTGCCCGGAAGATATTACTCCGAAGAGAACGTTCGATGTAAACGGAAACTAACTCCCCTATGGGGTAGGGGGCCAAAAACTTGAAAATAAATATCGAATAAAGAACAAAGAATAAAGAACAATTAACAAATCGACACCATAGGTGATTTTCCTCCGAAGTGAACATTGGATAATATCCAATAACAATCAAAAAATAAAAAATAACAATCGGATATACACCCGGATGATTTTCCTCCGTATCAAACTCTTTCAACTCCTTCAACCCTTTCAACGAACCGCCAACAAAGTTTCATGCAGAATCAGTTTTCCCTCCGTAATATTTTTTTCAATAAACTTATTTGTCCTAAATGATAATGTGTATGCTCAATAATTCCATGCATATTTTTGTAATAATTGCAGTATTTCGAATCACTAAATGTTTCCAATAGTTTGGATTCATCCATTTTGCCGAGTTGAAGGGCAAATAATTCTGCTTCTGTTAATGTTTTCGTAACTAACTTCTGCCAGTCCTCAGAATTATTGATTTCAGGTACATTAAAACTTAATTTGTCACTTGCATTTAATGGTTCTCCATGCAGCACCTTCAAAACATTTTCCACATAATAATTCATATGAAAAACAAGCGTTGCAATAGTATTCAGATCATATACTTTAGTTTTAGCTTCTTCCCAACTTATATCGGCTAAAGTATCCTTAACATTTACAGAAGTCCAATTACCTCCGAAATGTACATCTCTGAAATGTTTTGTTATTTGATTTATTATTGACATAATATCAATATTAAGTGTCTAATACATATTATTTTTTACCCCTGTATCAAAGGCATCGAATTCGACGCCTTTGAAATGTTTATTCCGAATCAGGTAAAAGTTCAAATTCTTTTCGTTTGCCTTCAAACCATTCGTTCATGGCGTTGGAATTTTGCATTAACTCACGCATTTTTCCCATTGCCTGAAGATGAGGCTGATCCATTTTTTGCATCATCTCCATACCGTGATCCTTACTCATTTGAGCAATTTCTTCAAAGCTGTTTGCTGTGAATTCTGTGTCACAAGCGCCACCTAATTGTTTACAGGTCATTGTTTTCATAAAAAAAATGTTTAATTTATAGTTTTAATAATTTTTTAGAAGATAAAGCTAATAGTTTAAACTAAAACTTCATTAATTGTTTAAATTTATTTTGATAAGTCTGCCAATAATTTCTTTTGCTCGATTCACTTAAAAAGGACGCATGAATCATTCTTTTTACTTCAGTGGATTCTGATAACATTTGATCCATAATGGCTTTAAAAATATCCTCATTTATTTCGGCATGTTTGGCCAGTAATGAAAATTGATTTCTTATATTCCCTTTACTTAAATTTTTAGGTAACAATCCATCGTTTAAGGCAAAGTCTTTATCGTCAACATGGATGCGACTGTTCAACAGATCATAGGCGGGACTCAATCGATAATCTCCCAGATCAGTTTCGGTTATTGAAAAATTTTTAAGATGTGCATCGCCATTAGAAAATAAATAATTAAATAAAATTAATTTTAATAATTTAGGTGATTCTGATCTATAAGCAGGTAAGTAATATTTCATTAATTCAAATAGATCGAGATAATTTCCCGAATATTTATAATGTTCGCCATGGGTTTGGGGTGTTTTTCCTGCAAGTGAGGCAAAATCATCCTGGGCATTTTTTGTGCCATCTAAATTTATGTCAAATCGTTTTGTAATGTAGGCAGGTGTTCCATCTGCAAAAAAAATTAATGCATTTTCCGCAGTTTCTATTTTGAATATCTGTCTAGCAATTTGCATGGTAAGATGCTCATTTGCCGGCATCTGCTCAATTCTTTTTCCTGCAGTGGGAATGGGCTTCAATATATGCGTTCCTTTTTCTCCTTCCCTTGCTAGTTTTAATTTGTTTTTTACCATGATTAGGGAAAATTTTTCCTGTACTCCCGAAATAGAAATGTGTTTTCTGTTATCTTCAAATATTTGATCTGCTTTTGAATTTGAGGAGGGGGAATTATATGGTAAGATGTGATGAACTTTTCTGTCGTTAAAAACTCTTTTTAAGCAGGTTCTACTGTAGGTGGTAAAACCTCCTGCTAAAGTTCCGGGGCAGAATTGTATTTTTGGTAAAGTCACTATTCTTTAATTTTTATAACACTCACCGCTCCGATGCTATCATATTTTGCTGTGATCATTAATAAACCAAAATGATCGTCGTTATCAATTCGGTGATGTTTGCAGACAATGTATTTATTATTTCCTTCCGGCAACATGTTGTAAAAAAATGGGAATAAAAATTTTGACCTATACTCCTCCTCTCTTTTGGGCAAGGTTAGGCTTATACCCGGCTTGCTGTCATCTGCCAGCCAGAACCTATTATACATAAAGGAAAAATTACCATCATCAAATTGTGTTAATACTCCTGCTTCTTCTTCCTTAAAAAATATTTTTGCCGATCTCATTTAGTTTCCGACCTATCTTTTATTTTTAAATACAGATCCAATCCTAAAACATCTGCAAGTTTCTTCAGTGTTAAAATTGTAGGATTCCCCTTGCCGCTTTCAAATTGTTTTAGGGTACGCAATCCCACACCCGACAATTCTGCAAGGGTTTCCTGCGTAACGTTAAGTTCTGTGCGACGTGCTTTAATAAGTTTAATCAGATCATGAAAGTGCATTATACGGCTCTTTTACATGTAAATATAAGGGTAAAATTAATAAATATATAATAATGTGCGTTAAAATGCACTTTATTATACATTTATCGGTAATAATAATATAAATATATTAAATGGTGCAGTATAATGCACTTTATAATATAATATCCTTGTTTCTAAATTTTCGGTGGTGGGTCCTCGAAGGGAATTGTGTCGGTGTAGTATTAATCAATTATCTGAATTTCCCTGTCAAAAACCCATGCATTATGATGGTTGTCATATTTACTCTTCATAACTTCATCAGCAATAAATTCATTTTCATTTATCCCAAATTTGTAATTTACAATATTGGAAAAATCCTTTCTCCAAAGCGAAGCCTGTAAATTGTTGTCACTCCATAAAAGTTGGCCTTTAAATAATATTTTAACCCGCCTTGTCTTTCCATCAGCAACCATGGAAAAACTTATTTTATTTTTTTTATCTCCATAAATATGATATCTCGTCAGTTTAAAATTATCGCCAACTTGATCTATAATAAATATGCTTCCGGTTAACCCATCTGGTTGGTCTTCTAACTTACTTTTTTCAAGATTTAATATCCAGGTTCCGGAGTAGTTTGGGCTCTGCGAGAATATTTGTGCAATGGGTAATAATAAGAGTAAGATCAAAAAATTAATTTGGGAGGATTTCATTATCAGAATAAAATTAAGTTTATTTTTTAGATTGATGAAATATTTAATTAATAGAAAAATGCGATGGGCTGAATTCCATAATTACATCCAAAAAAATCCTTTTTATCCGCCCGATCTGCGTCATCCGCGCCTGTCCGCCCACCGGCGGGTTCCCCTTTTTTTCACACCGGCGATTCCATCACCGTTCCGCAATTTTTACTTGTGCGCAGATCAACATCCAAATAAAATTGAAGTCCTTGTTAAAAGCCGTTATTAATCCTGATTTATAACCGGGCCTTGATTAATTCCCTCACGAAAGGTTAAGTTGAAAACCATAACACCTTCATGACGTTGGGCACTATCGCCTACCGCCACCAATAATTTTACATAACCGCGAATTATTCCCTGCTTATCACAGGTAAGGTCGCTAAATTGCACTGCTATGTGCTTATTATTTATGTCATTACCTTCAGTAACTCTGATTATAACCGGCAGGTCATTTGCCACATTCATTTGATCTGAAGCAGACAAAAACAATTGATGTGTTTCCCCATCATCATTATCACTCCAGTCGGTTTTTAAGGATGTTGTTATGTCTAATGCTCTCAACACCTGCAATCGTATATCGGTGAATGTTTTATTTGCAGGATCATAACTAAAAGGTATTTTAATCTCTTCCAATTGCGGGTATTCTACCCAGGGTTTCCAATCAGCGTAATTATCATCGCATGGCTTTTTAGTATACATGGATTCTTCACGAAAACGACCTTTTGCAGCATCTTGTACAAGCATCACTCTTATCTCGGGATCGGTTACATTTTTTCTTTCCCACCAAATGGCTTCAATTGGATGTATTTCGTCGGGATCACCTGAAGCTCCCGGATCATTTACATATGCACCATAAATACAAAGATCATAATCTAACAATAGGCTTGGTCTCCCGGAATATTTTATAGGGAACCACATATTATCCCAGAAATTGGGTTGTGGGGTCACTTCGCACAGAACCGATCCATCATTAAATAATTCTTTATGTGTGTTTGAGGGACTTACTATCATCCTCCAGTCATACTCCATCTGTATAAAGGTTTCTTCATTTGTTCCTGCGTAATGGTCAGCTGCATGTCCCATATCAACTGTGTAATTAGTCAATTTGCCTTTAAGCGTTTCTTTAAACTTCGTAATGGGTATCCATGGACCCGGCTCTGCCTCTGAACAACCTATGTAATTACTTCTTAAGTTGGTAACTTTTAATCCCATTTGCATTATCTGAATGCGCTCAAACTCGCGCATAAAATCACCATCCGGCTCGGGAAGTTTACTTTTGAATATTATTTTATCAGGGTTATTGGTTACAGGGTTTGTGGAGGTTTTTGGTGTGGCGGGAGTTTTTTGTGTCTTATCGGCACATCCTGAATTCAGGCAAACCAAAACTAGAGCAGAATATAAAAACAAACGGGTGTTCATATTAAAAGTTTTTAAGTAAAAAAATATTAAAATATGGAGGACCTTTTGTAAAGGTAAAAAAATGGATTGGTAAATTTTAGAGAGTTAGAGATGATGTTTAACCTCTTCAATTTTGCACTGAAGTCCAGCTTTTGCAAAACCCCTGTTGTGCGCACTTCTCACAGAATAGTGTATAATTTATTCATAGTGGCAATCATTATTTGTAATTTTTCATTCCATAAAAAAAATTCTTCTTTATTTATACTCTCGATATTAGTTCGGTCATGAGCATGAGTTAGTAAATTCTTGATTTTATTTAAAACTAAAAATTCGTCACGAGTTTTTTTATCTATGTAATTTCTATCCAAAAAATCCCTAATTATACTTACCACAGGCTTGTATTCATATTTTTCGATATCCACATATTCAGCGATTGTTCTAATTATTCTCTCTAAGCCAATAAAGTCTAAAATAAAATCCTTTTCGTACTCTAGTTTTGGTGAATAGTAATCGATTGGTAATAATACAAGTGACTCAAAATGAAGTTTTAAATGTGTACTGAAAAATCTTTCTGCATCTAAAAAAAACAAACTTTGGTTAGTTGCTAAAAATGCTGATTGTATGTAATGGCTATGTGGCTCTTTGTTTACTTTTAACCAATCTCCTTTTGTTGTATCGTAAGTTAAGAATATTGCATTTTTATTTTCTGTCTTTATATATTTTATCATTTCGTGGTATAAAATATAATCTCCGTATGGATTGTCTGGCTTTTCAATCAAATCTCCTAATCCTGGGAATGAACGCTGTGGCTTTCCTATTTCAGACTTAATCTTGGAGACGTCAATATTTTTCCTTAATGTATCAAATTCTGAATGAAGAAATTTTATGTCTTCCTCAGTCAAATTGTTCAATAAAGTCATCTCTTTTATTACAGAAAGAAGTTCATCCTCATACTTTGTTTGCGGTAGTTTCTCTTTTATTTTTTCAACCTCTTTAGCAAGTTGAATATAAGTATTATCCGCTTCCATACTGATTTTAGATAGCTTCTCCTCTAAAAATGTAAAGTCGTCTAGTAATATTTTGTTATTGTCAGTGTATGATTTGATTTTATTAATTATGTCATCTTTAAAATTATCTTTTAGTTTAGCAAGTGTGTCTTCGAAATATCTCTCAATTATATCCTCTCTATTCTTTATAAATTCCTTTTGGACTTGGGAAGTTATAATTATTTGTTTTTTATGTTTTGTTAAGAATGAAAGAAGTGCTTTACGGGATTTAAAAGAAATGCTATAATATCGTAGTAAAATATTGGTATCTAAAAAGATAGGAATTTTCTCTTTAAGATCTAAAGCGTTATTTAAATCAGCTCTGTATTTAGCTAGGCTATCAACATAAGAAGTGACAGTTAACTCTTTAATTTTATTGCCGAAGCTAATTTCTTTAATCTGTATTTCCATTATTTGTTTTTTAAGTATGATAGGCTTTCAAATTGCGTACAACGTTTTTCGGCTATGCTATGTGGCGGATTTTTAGCAATAAAGTTCATTAGAATTACTGCTGTTGAACCTTGCACAACATTTTCATAGAAGCACTTCAGCCCCCATATCGCCAAACCGATGTTAGGCACTGGCTTATTCTTCATCACAAATATTTGTCAACTGTTCAGCAGATAACACTAGCAAATTATTAGTTCTAAAAGTTGGTTTGTCTACACTCTGTAAGAATGTGAAATATCGATACAAGTTCAAGAAAGCTTTATGCATTTCATTATTGTAGCCAACTGCAATACCTATTCTTCCTAAAACGGATGCATTTATTGCACCTCCCATCAAATGTTTTCTCGATACCGCATTTTCAATTTCGACAGCAACAAAACACCGCGAATTGTAGTTAAAATATCTTATCTCATTCAACTTCTGATGCACTTGTTCTTCAAGTTCTTCTGTAGGCATGTCTTGATTTATGAAAGATAGATTATTTAAATGACACTTGATTAGTTTAGTTACAAATACAATATTTTTCTCAAATAGCACGTCATACTGATGAATAAGCTGAACGCCATTCTCTATTGAAAAGGGTCCTACGGCAACGTCAAGACGTGGTGAATAAGTGTTTGCCTCCATCTGGGTTCTCCATTCACAAACTGCAGGCGATCCAAGTTTTTCTTCTAGAAGTCCTCGTAAAGTTTGTTGATACTCAGTTAGTGACATAAATTACGATTTTAATTTATTTTTTGCGATTGAACGGTTTCGGCACTTGCATTTTAATTCATCATCATATTGTAATGCTCTTGGTGTCCTGTTTCTTTAAAGACTGCCTTAAACACTTTGAAATAATTCTCAATTATGTTGTCTTGCATTTCTACAAATAAGTCGTCTGGAATTGTGTGCGATCCTTCATTAATCCAACAAATTAATGATCTGCAAATTTCCTTTTCCTGAGGGTTGTCAAACTTGTTAATCAGGTCATCGTCCCCGTATTTGCCAAGTATTTTAAAATAGTTCTCAATTATTCTACGCATTGTATTTTGAATGGTAACTCCCGAATTATTTTGGGTGTTCTTTAGTTCACGCCAGAGAAGTTCGTAAGAATTTTGGATTGGGTTAACTAGTTCAAAGTCTTGGATAGAAGTGACCTTTTCATTTTTTCTTAGTATCCAGAAATTGCTATCATTACACTCTTTGGTACGACCATTTATAAACGATACTTCCTTGTGAAAGTAAACATTATGAGTCAGTAAGATCACTTGCTTAATACTTCCTTTGTTCTCCTTGACAGCCTTGAGAATTTCCTTAATCAAGGAGCTGACAACAAATAACACTGTACTATCCAAGCTTGAAATCGGGTCGTCAATTACTAAAACTCTGTCATCAGTTATTTCGGTTTCATTCGTGCTGCCTTTCGCTAATTGAAGAAAATAAAGAAATGTAAGGAATGTTATTTCGCCCTCGCTTAAAGTTGATTCAGCTAATTCACCATTTTCTCTTTCGATTTGGTATTGGTTCATGCCAATTTTTGACGGAACAATTGTAAAATTTTGAAATCCGAAGGATTGAAGAATTTTGTTTATTTCATCTACGGAAGGTTGAATGCTGGTTAAATTCTTTGTTAAGGTTTTAATCTCCGCATCTAGTGTTTTATAATCGGCTCTAAGTTTTCGAAGTTTCTTGTCAATATTTTCGATTCCTTTCGAAAGGCCGTTGTTGTGCTTAATAAAATGTTCAATTCTAATTCTATTTTCCTCGATGAGAAATTTCCAAATATCATTTATAAGATTAGTTCTCTCTGTAGGGTAATTGCTTACAATGTCATTGTGTTTGGTAATTAGTGCATTTGCCGCTCCGATAAGAACCACTATTTCGTCTAATTGCTCCTTTGTGCTTATAAGATCTATGCTCCTGCTGGGTTCCTTTGTCTTACTATTCAAGAATTCCTTGTTGCTAACAAATTGACTACTGAGTGTCTTTACATATGCTGTAAATTTGTCAAGGTCAAGTTTGGTGTCCTTGTTCAGCTTTTCTCTGCTTTCTATATGTTGCAATTGATTTAAAAGGTTTTCAAAAAGACGAATGTATTCTTCATTTCCATCCTTAACGGAAGTCGTGTCTTTCGTAAAAGATTCGTCAAAGTATCCTTCTAACTGTTTCCTAAATTCTTGAGATATAGTTTTCTCCTGGCAAAAAGGGCAAGTTTCATCTTCTAGCAAATACGATCGCCCCTCATTGACCCAATCATTAATATTTAATCGTTGAATAAGCTTTGCAATTTCAACATCTGCTTTTCCGATTATTTTCTTTTTCCAAATGGCATCATCTTCAATCTCGTTTATTCGGGTATAGTCTATTGAGGGTAGGTAGAGAAGTTTCAAAGGGGTATCTCCAAAAATAGTGTCAGCTCTTTCATTTAACTCTTGGGTGGTTGTTAATACAGAAGTATTCTTATCAAACTCCTCTATTACACGGACTGCAAGGGGTTTTTTCTGCATTACTCCCTTAAAAGCCTCTTTGAATTGGACTTCATTTTTCTTGTAAATGGATTCCCAGAATTCCTCTCTAAAATCTTCCTCAAGTTGATCTCTTGTTCCTATTTGTTTGTCAAGAACCGCTTTTTGTTGAATGCCTTTGTCTTGTAATTCTTTAAGTTCATTTCTTTTCACTTCGATAACAGATGCTTCTTCCTTAGAAGCCTGACCTAATGTAAATACCCCAGGAATTGTTCCCTTACCAAAATTTCTGTCTCGAAAATCTTTATTATAAACAATTGTATTTATATCTAAGTCATTCAACCAACTTATGCTACAGTCTGAAAATTTAGAGTTCTTAGGCTCGTAGAGGAAGTTTGAAATAGTTGTCTTACCACTACCGTTAACCCCATAAATAAAATTCGCCTTTTTGAAAGAGGATATTTCTATTCCTGTTTCATCGAAGGTTGCAACTTTCTTTATTGTTATGCTTTTGATCATTGATGTTATTAGTAAGCTTGTGCCTAACGTTTTTGAAGTTTGCGATGGCGGGGAGTTTTAGCACTAAGCTTCATTCGGAGAACCAAACTTCCACCTTTCACAAATGTGTCTGCGAAGCACGAAATCCCCGCTATCGCAAACCTGTTTTTCCAGACTGCTTTGCTGTCATTTGTCATCTGGTCATTTCAATTAGTAAGTCGTCTATGTATGATTGTTTATTAAAAGCAAAAGCATAGAATTTAGGATTTTCAATTATTCGTCTGCACCTTTCATAAGTGCTTTTGTCCCGAATAACTGATGAAGTCATTGTGAACGCCTCAAATAGTCTAAGTTTTTGGTAAGCAGTAAACTGATGGTTAGAATAAACTGATGTAAAAGCATATTGGTTAAAATTGTCTTTGCTTAGAAATATTGGTTTGATACGAATGGAATATCTCTTTTCAATTATTTCTATCGTGGCATTTAGTTCATACTTTGTAGGAATTAATTGATAATGTTTGTCACGATAGTTTTTCTTTACAATCCGTGTATTTACTAATAAACTGACTTCGTCATTACTTAAATTAAATAGTCCTTGAGAGTTTTTCAGGATATTGTTTAATGAAAACTCATAGATTTTGTGGTTTGCAAGCTGTAAGATATTGTAGTTTCTTAACCCAATGGCTATAATGTCAAAAGCCCAACCAATACCCTCAACAGTATCTGGAATATATTTTAGTAAGTCAAAATAAGCTACAGTTTCCTTAATTTCATTATCGTAGTTGTCCTTAGGAGAGTAATTGATTAACAAATTTTGCAGTCTGCCATCTTTGTCTGAAAGAATTGTAGCGTCCTGTTTTAGATGTTGGATGAAAAGAGCTTTTTTGTCTGAAAGAATTTCAAGTTTTCTAAAAGTATATGCAGAACATGAGTATCCTTTGTCATTAAATGCTTTCTCAATTCCATATTGATTTTCAAAACTGTCTGAAACTACAAGCAAATCATTGTCGCTGTGAATGTCAAAGTCTTTTCTTGCTCTTGAACCATAAAGAGCGGTTGAATTTATTTCTGCTTTCATTTTACTATTTTTTTAATAAGCATTGAGAGGAAAACACCAATGAAAATATAACCTATTACACTTTGTGAAATGGCCAATATAATTCCAAGGTCGCTTTGAGGAAACATTTCACCAGCACCTAACGAAGTTGTTGTATAAAATGTGAAATATGCAACGTGAATAGGAGTATGTATTTCACTACACTGGAATAAGTCTGTTTTTATGGAATAATAGTCCCAAAGGAAATAGTTGATTAACCCCAAAAGAAGTAGAAATGTAAAATACGACAAGAAAAAAATCGAGAACCTAATCCCATAACCGATAAAATAATGAAGTTGTCGGGTGATTATTTTTCTTAAAAAGTCATAGAAACCAATTTTGTCATTTTTATACTTTTGAATTAGATATTTTCTCTCCCAATTAAGAAAATAATATTCTGCTTCCCTTGCTAAAATTGGCTGGTCATTGTCTTTGAGGTTGTCATAAATTCTTTGAAAGAGATGAACCGCGATGTTTGAATATTTACTGTCTGTTATTGCATTTTTGAAATTGTCTGGATTGAGATAAGTATTTCTAACTTCAATCTTATGAGTATTTACATTTTCAAAACGACAGTCATGAAATTCGCAATCTTCTATTGTAGAACCAATGAATAAACAGTCCTTAAAAACGCAATTAGTGAAAATCACATCTTTTATTAAGGTTTTAGAAAAACTCGCATTTGTAAATGTTTTCTTAAGAAACTTAATTTTCGGATGAGGACTGCCAGTTGCTGGTTGTAAGTCATTCGGCTGATAGAGAAAGTCTCTTAAACTGTCAGTTGTTCTTAATGAATTAAGGAAGTCCGCCTGAGCCGAAATTACTATCGGTGTGTTGTTGAGTTTGAAAAAGTCGTTAAGCATTGTCCTGTCTATGTTAGTTCTGCTGTCATGAGTTTTCAGTCAAATGTTGAGGTTGTACAGTCTTCAAAAGTTGCCGGTAACGTTCAGGGCTTTGCGAAGTGGCGGCATTCGAAGCGAAAGTTTTCATCATATCAGAAATTACCTTTGGAAAATAAAAGTTTCATGTTCGCGATTCCCACAGCCATTTTGCAAAGCTTTTGTTATAGGATGTGCGACGGACGGGGATTTCTGTATTAGGATAATCAAAACCATTTAATTTAATTAATAAATATTTTTTTCGCTGCAAATTTTTGCTGTCCCTTATAGATTTCTACAAAATAATAACCTTTTGGTTTGGCGCTCATAGGAATTACATTATTCTTGCCTGACAAAATTCCTGAAGATATTTTAGCTCCTGATAAATTTAATATTTGAAACGAATAATTTTCAGAAATTTCCTGAAATTGTATGAAAACATCGCTGTTAAATGAATAAATATTGACATTGAGGAGATTAATTTCCTCTAGGTTAACAGTTGACGTGTCTCCAATAGTGTCTCCTGCCAAAATACCGGTATTGCAGTTTATTTCGTATGCATAATCTTTAATTATTAGTGTTCTACCATTGTCTTTAATATCACATCTAATCCAACCATAATGCAAACAATCAGAAGTGTCTATAAAACGAACACCTAAAAAATGATCCAAAACTTCAGGGTACCAGATGCCGCCTTTTGGAAAATAATCGCCATCAGTTTGAATATACCGGTAGGCCATTGTTTGGTATCCATTATTATGAAAAGTTAAAACCTCGTTAATTAAATCGCTTTCATTTAAAGCGAACGGGAAGTAAACTGTAAAACCTCCATATGAAGGACTAATAACATGTGTCAGGGCTGCAATTTCATTGTTTGGAGATTGGGGTCCTGCATAAATAGCTTCAAAATGTGAGCTGTAATATGAATAGAAAGTTGAAAAATCGAATGATCTATTTAAAAAACCAAAGTCGGGAACTCCATCATTATTCATGTCTATACCCGCAGATTCCCAATTATTGTCCAACTCAAGATCTGGATCAATATTAGTATATATAGCCTGCCCCCTAACATTTTGATGTAATGCCAGGAAACACGCTGATATAGCTGAATATTGAATTAGATTAAATTTTGATGAATTCATTTATTGTTTTACAAATTGTTTAACTATAGTATTTCCGTCATCAAATTTAATCAAAATTTGGTAAACTCCATTTGGAAATTTAGAAATATCTACTATGCCGTTATTATCCAACTTTCCACTTAAACAATCCTCCCCTAATAAATTGGTTACCTCAATTGTTAGGGATCCTTCAATTTTGCAATCCGTTTGTAAACATTTAGCTTGCAGGTTAATAAAATCATTAGCCGGATTCGGATAAATATTTACATCATACATTGCAGAACCAGCCAAACGTCCCGGTGGATAATATGCTCCAATTGGAATCTTAATATACCCGAAAGAATAAGGTGGAACAATAATACATTTTAAAGGGTCGCCACTTCCGGGACAATTTGGAATATTTAAAAAAGTATCCACCTGAATTAATTCAATTGGAAAGTCATAATTATATGGATTTTTATAACATTCATTTAATTTGTATATAGTATTTTTTCCTTGTCCTGAAGTAGAATAAGGTTTTGAGGCTTTTAAGCAATAAATTGTTGCAGTATCAGTAATAATTAAAGTTCCACCTGGAAATAACCCGGTAGTTCCCCCTGTGTTCAAATTAAATTGCTGTGTTGTATCTCTTTGATTTGAATAGTAGACGTAAATATTTGCCTTTTCCGTGTCAATAAAAACGGTTGGTTGCACATTTACACTAGCCACATAAATGCCGAAATTGCTTTGAAGAATTTTCAGATTTTTTTTCGTGATCTCACTTTGGAGTTCAAAAACAAAATGTGTGGTGCGCTTCATTAAATAGTTGCGCCCGTCCGGATTTGAATCAACATTATATGTATATGGCAGGGTATCCATACCCAGAAAAGCAAGTTCATGTTGACGTGCAGGTGAAATAGTTGCATTAGTTCCTCCTCCTCCATAATTATGAAAAGTCGAATAAGTATGAAAACCTGCTCTGTAATTTGGATTATTGTTCAATTTAATATCTTTCAGGAACCATTCAAAGATGATAAATCCGTGCATAAAACCGTGCGAAAATGCTCCGATTCTATTAAGTTGACCTTCACGA
Organism: Bacteroidota bacterium; assembly: GCA_016706865.1. Taxonomy (NCBI): domain Bacteria; kingdom Pseudomonadati; phylum Bacteroidota; species Bacteroidota bacterium. Next base: position 499,553 of record JADJIS010000001.1, read on the forward strand.
TAATTACCTTGATCTTTAAAATTCCATTCCGTAATAATTAAATCTTTTTTGGACAAGGAATCAAGGTCAAAATTTAATACAGAATTATGAACATCATAAGATTCCAGGTATCTTGTTCTGATAAACGTTCTGAAATTAATTCCGATGTCATCAAATGTGTCTTCGAGCCTTGCATCGTAATTCTCAAACACCCAAAGATCATTATTGGGATTCATATCATCGTTTAAACAGGCGTAACTGGAATCAAGCAGCATTAAAGGAATCGAATCCCAATTGTGTCCATCGTAATAGGGATGCAGGATAACTGCATCAAATGCATATCGATATTTATTTATTAATCCGGTTATTGGTTCCTTAATACTATATTTCAGTCGTAGATGATTATTCCAATCCTCATCTGAGCGGGTGCCAATGCCTGCAGGTCCAGCGTCGCGTAATGCATAAATGGATTCATGCAGGTTTTCTGCTGGAATCGAAACTTTGCTGGTAAATTCAGGATTATTTTTAAATGTGCCTATAAAATCATGGTCATTCCAAACAGAATCACCAACTACATATATGTCTAATGAATCATTATTTATTCCATTGATAAATTGCCAGTAGTCTTCAAACGTATGCCAGACCATCATTAGTCTGGTGTAATCAAAATAGGGTTCATTTCCCATTTCTACGTATGCAACCGTCAGATCATGTATGGGATTATCTCTTAAATATTCGATTATTTCTCTTGTTTCAGTCGCCGTGTTGCTGAAAATATTCAAACAATAAATTACCTTGACGTTATGCCCTTCATTTTCAGTTTCAATTTTTTTAACCAAAGTAATAAAGTCGTCAATATATCGATGTGAAGAATCTAATAAATTTTGCTCCACCCAACTTTCATAAAAATTTAAATATTCATCAACATACCCAGGGTCTATCCAGGTAATTAGCGAATCCTCCTTATCGGCATCATCTAATATGTCTGGCAAAGTCGGGTTATTGGTGATACTATCTGTTACATCATAAAATTTTGCAATTTTTTCAATATCGTATCCATAACCAGGCCCTTGCATCACATCCATAAATTTGCAGTCAGCGCCACCCGGAAACCGCAATGTTTCAGGTTTTAAATCGCTTAACCATTGCCATTGGTCAATACTGCTAGTGTCGTTGGGCATTATTTTCCGCCCAAAAATCCCAGCTGTATTAAACCCATAAAGGCCTTTGTTAACAGGTTTCATTATTGACCCAAGGCTAACATTAATAACAGAATCATGAAGTCCAAGTCTAAAGTCTTCGGTATTTATTGTATCTGTAAGATTGTCTCCATAAAACCAAACTGTATCCATTCCGTCGGTATTTGTATCTACAATAATTCCGGTTGTATCAAATTCTTCTTCGGGGTAATATTGTGCTTTTGATTGGGAAATATTAATCATTATTAAAATAGTAAGTATAGTAGTTCGCAAAAGCGACGCAGTAAAAATGTTTTTCATAAAAATTGGGTTAAATGTGAGATTAAACGTGTCTGTAAGCAAATTGAAAAAAAAGCATCAGTCCGAGTCAGTTAGGAACTGTCGAAGTCAAAGGTTTTCTTATAATGAAGCGATGATAAATATTGCATGAGCATATCCTATAACTTATTTATTGGAGAAGTTTTCCCGTCTCAACCCGCTTATACACTCTTACACACCTAAAATTACAACCCCTCCCCATCCTCACCAACCTTTTGCAAATCTTTCATCATATTCACTATTTATAGTGAATCATTTTGCAATTTTTTCATCAAAACCCCTCCTTTTCTGCATTTTTTTCATGCCAAATTTCACGCTATATCCAAAAACGCCCTTCACAACCCCTTGAAATTCATCCATTTACCAAATCGATTTTTCTTCTTTTTAAACCTCACAGGTTTTCAAAACCTGTGAGGTTCTCGACCGTTATTTCCAAAACCTGTGAGGTTTTCACGTGATCAAAACCTGTGAGGTTGTCGCGTTATCATATCAAAACCTGTGAGGTTCACACTTGTTCTCCATCCTCCCCTCATTGTGGTATTCCTCACCCCGCCATTTCCCTGCAATTTTGAGCAATTAAAATAAAACACATGACCCTTTACCGGAAAATTTGTTTGTGCTTGTTGATCGTTTTGGCGGCGGATCTCACTTTAAGGGCCGAAAACCCTGATTCAACAGCCGTTGAGGAGGCTAAACCTGCTGTGGATAGCGTGCAGAACAAATCGCTGGGAGCGGGGATCAACGGTGGATTACAGCTGAGCAATGTGTTCTATTTTACTTCATTGGATAGTGCTTATCGCAGTCCCTTTTCTTATGTGCTGGCCGGAAATTTTAATCTTACATGGAAGAATATTTCTTTGCCTTTCAGTTTTGTGTTGAGCGAACAGGAAAGAAGTTTTCGCCAACCTTTTAATCAGTTTGGGGCAAGTCCGAAATACAAATGGATAACCGTGCATGCAGGGTATAGAAATATTACCTTCTCCCCTTATACCTTGGCGGGCCATTCATTTTTAGGAGGTGGCGTAGAATTAAATCCGGGCAAATTTCGATTCGGTGCCGTGTATGGCAGATTTATTAAAGCAGTGCGCGCCGATTCTGTTTTGGTTTTACCTGGGCAATCGGCATACGATAGATATGCATTGTCAATTAAATTGGGAGTTGGAAGACCAACAAATTATTTTGATCTCATTTATTTAAAAGGATGGGACGATCCGAACAGAATTCTGGTTCCTTCCGATACAAATATTGCGCGGCCGGCTGCAAATACAGTATTAGGTTTTACATTATATCAGCAAATAGCTAAAAGATTTTTATTAAAAATAAATACTGCGGCAAGTGTTTATACTAACGATATAAACGGAGAAGTAGAAGAAATAAATGATAAATTATTAACTGATGTTGTAAATGCCTTCGATGTAAATGCAACCACGCAATTTCAATATGCCATGGATGCTTCCTTAGGATATTCTTCTTCCCTTTTTGGATTGGGAGTTGTCTATAAACGTGTTTCTCCTGACTATAAATCCATGGGAATATATTTTGTTACCAATGATATTGAACAATATACCATTGCCCCTTCCTTAAATTTATGGAAAAGAAAAATAAATCTTTCGGGAAGCATAGGATTCGAACACGATAATCTCGCCAACAACAGATCATATCAAACCAAACGCGTAATTGGTTCGGCAATTATTAATATTAATCCGAGTCCGATGTTTGGCATTTCGGGAAATTATTATAATTATAGTGTTGGACAAGTGCAAGGCATTCGCCAATTAAACGATACCATTCGTCTTGCACAAATAAATCGCGGAATTACGGTTACCCCACGTGTGATACTCGGCAAAAACAAATTGCGCCATATCATACTTTTAACTTACGACACACGCAATCTAGATGATCAGAATATTTATACCGAATCGTACACCGAATATGTAACTACCACGCAATTTCTCAATTATTCTCTATCTCATACCGAAGATGCCTGGAGTATTTCCATGAGTGTAAATAACAATACTATCAAAAGCGAATTATTTACCACAGGTTATAAAGGAGCTAGCCTTGGGACATCAAAAAGTTTTTTAAAGAACACTTTGAGTGCAGGTGTAACAGCAGGTTATAATATTATCACGCAGGATGAAATAAAAGGAAATAATCTTCTCACTTACAATGCAAATTTGAGTTATCGTTTCTTTAAAAATCATATTTTAAGTGTATTCGGATATAGCAATAATTATACAAGTGCTATCGCAACAGCACCATCTTATACCGATTATACATTCAGAGTTCAATATCAATATTTATTTTCTAAAAAGTCAGTAATATGAAAACAACATCTATGTTGAAATATTTATTTTTGTTTTTTGTATTGATAAATACAAGATTATTTGCACAATCGCCACTTATCGTGAATATGCAGGTTATGCCACCGTATTCGCCGGTTATTGCAGACTATCTGACCTTTGATGCAAATTCCATCATCACCATTACCAATACATCAAATGTAAATTACGATATTAAGTTGGCTGTACATATTACCGGTGATAATGGAATAGAAGCTTATACCAATCCCGGATTTTTGCCTTCGCTCCCAATAAATATTCCACCCTTTGCAACAAGAACAATTTATGGAAGCGAATTACAAAGTTATAATGATGTTGGATATACCATAGTAGGTGCTGATGCTCAAGCAATTATAATTTCCGGAATTATTCCTGACGGATTTTATACCTTATGCGTGCAGGCACAAGATTATTTTACCGAAGCAGAATTATCTGCCGATGCACCTTCGGGATGTATTCCTATTTATATACGTTACCTCGATGCACCATATTTATTGTCACCTATTTGCGGCGATTCTGTAAGTCAAACATTTCCACAAACAGTAGTATTTAATTGGATAACTCCTCCGGGTGCACCCGTTTCCACACAATATGATTTTAAATTAATTGAAGTAATTCCCTTCGATAGAAATCCTTACGATGCAATGGCTGCATCCACCACTCCGGTTTTTTATCAAACCACCACCAATTTACCCTTATTGGTATATGGTCCGGGACAACCACCTTTAGAAACCGGTCATACTTATGCATGGCAGGTAACTGCATTTAATGCAACAAATCCCACCTATTTTCAAAACGATGGAAAAAGCGAGGTTTGTGCTTTTACTTATAAACAAACAATAATAAATTATATAAGTGACACCGGAACTTTTGTAATTAATTTACATAGTGATACCGTTCGTATTAACGGAAATCTGCAATATTATTACGCGAGCGAACCGGATGCAGAGGGAACAAATACCAATATTAATTCCACGGCATCAGCAACTAATTATCCCTTCAAAAATGAACCCTTGCGTCTTATTACTAAATACATGTTAAAATATAATGGAGGTGCTGATTCCATTTATTTACCCTACAACACCGAAGGATTATCACAAACGGATAATGATGATGTAATAGCGAATACCACCAGTTCGGCAAATGGAGATTTTTCATTTTATTTTATGACAAATAATTTGCCTGAATTGGGATTGGTGCAAAGTGGTGTTACCGTTACAATTCCCGATGCTAATTTAATTGATCATTATTTTAATAATGCAGGCGCAGGATCCGGTGGTGATTATGATTTTGATCTTGGTGACTTTGGATTTATTGATGGATTCGGAAGCGAACCCGAAGGAGGATATACTTTTGAAACAGCTGATGATAAAGATTATGTAATTGACAATGATTTTGATTTTGGAAATTATTTAAATCTCAACAAAAACCTTAGAACTACTCCCGAACTAGATTTAGGAAAGGGTAATACACTGGAATTAGGCAAAGGCAATACACTAGATCTGGGTGGAACAACCAATGTTGTAAATTATAGTGGTGGAGGAGATGGATCAGATCCGATATCCGGAACTTTTACCGGTGATCTTTATCGGGTTTTACAAGTGTATGTAAATAATCCGTATTACTGTCAGCCGGATAATAGTTTTAGAAATATTGCCGATTCTACATCAACCTATGTCGGTGCCGTTAGATCAAGGGTTCGCGATTATGTTTTAAATGTAGATATCAATACCATTCACAATGAGAACGGAGTAAGTAATTATTCAAATACGAGTGGTGGAACTACGATTCCCATTTCCGACGACCTCGCTGCTAATGATAAAACAGGTGGAAAATATACCATGGATCTTGGTGGAGGATTTGATGCGGATTATTTTGTAAACGAAAATGAATATTTTTATTTTGAAGATGAAGACGACGACAAAGTATTCGAAAGTCAACTACCTTGGGATTTTGAAATTGATCAAACAGATGAGTCGATTTCACAATTGAACGGAGGCCTCTATCGATATTCCATCTATCGCGAAATAACCCCCACAGAACTTCCGAATAATGAAGGAATGAATTTAGATGGTGGATATGGAGCAATTTACGATGTGGAAAGTGGTGATATGATCAAAGATCTTGGTGAAATTGGGGTTCTGGGTGCAAAAGATTATGGTGCTGGCCGAACATTAATTTCAAGGGTGGAATCCTCTACAGGACACGCCTCTTTTAATAAATTAATTAAAAGTCTTGATGATGATGATTATTATATATTAGTAATAGAACCTGTTGACAATATTTATTTGAGTCCGGCAGTAGAAATTCAATTCAGATACGAATATAATAATTATAACAAAGAAGATAAAGCAGTGTATAGCTCTCAATTTACTACTCTGGAAGTAGATCTTGACGACACAGAAAATACGACACTAAGTGGAACTGCTGTAGTAACAGGTATTATTAATTATAAATTCGACGATCCAAATATTGCAGAGGTATTCCCATTAAAAAATGTGGATGTTACATTACAAAGACTGCAGTATGTTATAACAGAAGACGGACAAAAAGTATATTCCCGCGATCGCATCGATTTAATTACCGTAACAACTGATGCACAAGGAAAATATTTATTTAATTATACCGACACCGCAGCATATGGATTAATAGCTATGGAAGGCATGATCTTCGGAGAAGATAATTGTTCCATTGATATTCCGGATGAAGAAAATATGGATTTTCCAGGCATGGATGAAATGTTGCCCGGATATGAGAATATCAACCCCGGTTTCGAAAATATTAACCCCGGCATTGAAAATATTAACCCCGGTGGAAATTTTAATTTGAACATCAATAAAGAATTGAATTATGCTCCGGAAGATGATATTATTGATATTTCTCTTCCAACGGCATATGGCAAATCAATGCCTAAAAGAATTATTTTATATGGTGCGCCGTCTCCGGATGCAGTTTCAGCACCGTGTTCGTATACTGGAATATTATACCAGGAACTCGGAATTAAAATTGAAAGCGATTATTATACGAGTCCCGCAACACATTTTACAATTTTACCGGCACAATACAAAGAAGTTCCTGATCTGTTGGCATATGTTCGTTCTTATGATCTTACAATAACGGTTAAAGCAGATCCGGATGTTGCAGTTCAATACAAAGTACCAAATGCGGCTTTGCGTGATATGTTAGTTGTTTTAATACGCAAAAGCAAACCTACCGATGTTCCGGAAAATGAAGGTATAGTTGGAGGAATCGATAATGTGGCTATTGCTAAACTAATTACCAATGCGGAAAAATTATACAACTTCACGGGAACAGAGCTTCATGTTAATATAGACAATGGGGGTGGCGATGGTGGCGGACTTTATGGTGGGATGGAAATGGTTAATATTTATGAAGATTTTATGTATTTCGGTGAATCCACAATAAATCAAAGTGATATTATCGGGTGTGGCCTTGTTGATGTAAATGGAAAAATTACTTTCAAAAATTTGGTAAAAAATATCGGTGTGTCAGATAATTATACTTTATTGGCAATACCCGATTACGAAAATTCCGATATTAATTATTTAATTCCTCAACATACTTTCAAAACTGATTTTAATTATAATATAGTGCATCCTTACGGTGCATATGCCGCAACTACAACCGAGAGTCTGGCAAGAGAAGGATATTACCCAAAAATGAAAGTTACCTACACCATGGAGGCTGCTCCGCAAAATCCCATCATATTTGGAAAAGTGTTGCGCAGCGATAATGGATTTCCATTGCTTGATGCTGATGTTCAATTATTGGATAATCCAGGCGAAATTGTGGAAATGCAAACAAAAACCGCTAGCGACGGAACTTATTTTTTAACTCTTACAAAAGAACAATACAATTCAAGCAGTGTATCTTTATTTACGCGTCAGTTGAAATTTAGTAAATATGGTTATGATGATACAAAAACTGCCTATCCAATTTATCTCAAAAAAGGAAAAATACTAAATCGTGTAGCAGATACTTTACAGCCTGCTGTTTTAGTTACAGGTTATATTTATACAGAATGGTGGAATGAAAATACGAGTACTTATCCTGCAGCTACCTCTTATGTTCAAATAGGAAATGGTCCGCAAGTACATACAGCTTGCCAGGAACAAGATTTCACTTTAGACCTTGGTGCATTTACAGATTATGCAGAATCGCAACATGAATTAGACATTACCGTTTTAATTCCGAATTATGAAGAAATGTGGGAACAAAATGCCTGGGATCCGAGCATACAGGTTTTTCAAAATGAGAACATTTATAATGAAGGATATAATACAGAATTTGATGTGGGTGGTATCGACATGGGAGGAATTGATCTGGGAGGAAAAACATTTACCAACCGATCAGGTGATATGGGTACGGGAATAAAAATTAATACCGATTTTAATAAAGCCGCACCCGATGGTTTTACAAATGCGAAAACTACCGGATTAACTATTGATACAAAAACAACCGGTGGTGTAATGAACGGCACTGGAACAGAATATACCGGAACCGGTACCTCTGGAATAGGAACCAGTGGACCCTCCTGTGACCTTGCTTTTTACGCAACTTATGCATCGAGAGGAACCTGGCTAGCAGAAATAAATCCTGATAGTTCGAGATATATTACAAGATTTGAAAACGTATATATTCCTGATACCGGAAATGTTTTGCGTTTGGATTTTATTGTATATCAAAAATTACATCGTTTACGTGTAAATGTTACTGATATTTATGATAATCCTGTAAATGCAGAAGTGGAAGTGGTAGGAATAACTGATGCTTTAAGTACGGGTTCGGATGGTATTCGTGATATATTATTTGAAAATAGCGGAAATACATTTACTTTATTAATTAATGGACCTGATGGAAGTACTTTTGTTCAGAAAGAATTAGTTATTACCAACGAAGCATCAGAATTTATGGTGAATTATGATGTTGTTTTATTACAAGGTGCAAGTATCAGCGGAAAGGTAACCAACGGAACTCCACCGGTAGAAAATGCAAGAGTATTTATTGACGCTGCCGGAATGGAACATTTGGAAACATACACCGATGCAAATGGAAATTATACTTTAAAAGGTGTTCCAAAAACATCCGGTTTTACTGTTCGTGCAGTAAAAGAAGGAACGGGATTAATTGGTGATTCGCATTGGGTGGTTACCTCAGGTTCAAGCAATATAACAGGTGTTAATTTTAATCTCACGAATTATGCAGGAATGGATATTTCTAAATTGTTGGGATTCAAAACAGAAATAGAATATTTATCTACTTCCGGAGGAGATGTGAAAATAAGTGGTTCTTTGGTTGATGTGGCTGATAACAGTCGTTTTTCTATGGACGACGAAGTGCGTTTTCCTTTTAATTACGTAAAAATAAAAGCGAGCACAACATTAAATGGAAGCGGAGTTGCATATGCAGAACCTGTGGATGCAAGTTTCACAATTTCCAATTCAGATCCACTTGCCATAACAATGTATGACGAATATCAGGCGCAAGCCGGAATAATTGCAGCAAGTTGTGTTGTAGAAAAAGTGAATGCAACTTCCGGAAAAATTAAAAGTCCGATAAGAATTCTTGAAACCACATTTACTGATCCTGCTTTTAATTTTACCGGATATGGTTCCACAGGATTTTATTTAAAAAATAAAACAGGAACCGGTACCGGAGATATGTATTATGCCGATATCAGTCATGATTTGATCACTTTATTTACAACTGGTACTGCAATATTTCCAACTACTGATTATTATGAAATTGAAATCCCATATCCCGGAGCAAAAATGTCGTTTAATATGCAAAATGTTTCAGCATATATCACAAATTCCAGCACCAATCGCGTATATGCCGATTCCCTTGTTCTCGATACCTGGCTGGATCCAACAATTGCATATAGCGATGGTTTTGTTTCTCCATTGCATGTTGGAAATATTCGTGTAACACCATCCTTTACTTCTTACAAATCAGGAACAACGCCATTTACAGTAGAAATGGAAAAATGGGATCTGAATTGCACATCATGGAGTTTAAATAATACCGGATTTCATATGAATTCAGGAAAATTGGATGCCTCCGGTGTGCTATTTGATTTTGATGATATCAAAATTGAAAGCGGTGAACTGGTATATTCCACTTCTTCTACTTTGGGTACTTCAAATGTTACATTAATAGATATATTAGATCTGGAAATTGAAAATAATCCGGATCTTATTTACAACGGTACAAATTGGCAAATTTATGTGGGTGGAAATGATGCAGATCCCGCTGCCAGCATTGCAAATATTCCGGGTTTACCATGGAATAATAATGATCTTACTTTACAAATATTATTATTTTACAGCAATGCGGATGCAGAATTTAAAATGAATAATGATACATTTGCCTTATTTAGTGTTACTACCTTTACAACCGATGAAGGTGCATTATATGTGCATGAAGATGATTACACGGGAGAAAGTTATTTAACGCTACCAGGTATTATTGATTTACATTTACCGTCCATTTCCGTTCAACCAACAGCTTTTTTAATTAAAAATAATAATGGAACTATTTCAACAGAATTAGAAGCTTTTGGATTTGGAATGGAAGTAAATGGAGTTATTGCAGATTTTAATGCAGGAGATATAACCTTTCAGAATAACGGATTAATTGTAAGTGGAACCGTCTCGGAAGCTCCCTACTTTAATCACAACGTAAAATTATATCACCTTACCGACAGCACTGCAATTAATACAATTCCAAATCAGGAATTCCAGTACACAAATGATGGTCAGAGTTTAAATAATTTATTTGGAAGAATGTATCCGCAAACAAATAGCTGGACCAATTATCAATTTACCGGTGATGTTACGGGTGCTTCCAAAACTTCGGGCAAATGGACATTTACAGTGTATGGAGAAATTACAGCGGAAAATCAGAAAGTGGATGTTGATGACCTGAAAATGAGTGGTGCTGATAAATCGATGGATTTTGATAATCTTGGAATGTCGTACGATTATCCGAACAGAAGAATGGTTGGAAGTATTTCCATCGACGAAAGTATGCCTGGTGGCGGAAGTATAAGTGGACAGGCGAATTGTATTTTTGATGATGATGGATGGTATTTTGTGTGTGGAGGTCAGGTTACTATGCCTTCCAATCCTTATGTAACATCCGTAAGTCTTGCATTGTTATTTGGTGATTATCCAATTGCAAATGAGCAACCAGTTAAAGATGTTTTCACAGAATATTCTTACGACGGAAGTTTACCTGATGCATTTGCAAATAATATCAGCGGATTTTATTTTGATGGTAAAATTGAAATGCCAATTCCATATGTTCCAAATTTTGAAATGGATTTTGTAGTGGTAAGTGTTGAATTTGAAGCAGGTATAACTGCAGGATTTCAACTCGGTATGAATTTCACCGAAGCTTTAAATACTTATTACACCGGACTGGATGCAAGTATTCATGTGCATGCAGGAGTAGGTCAATCGCTAATTTGGGGTTGTGCCGGAGTTAACTTTGATGCAAATGTAGGTTTAGGTTTATCCGGCCAATATTCCAGTAATGGCGAATGGTTTATTTCTGGATATTTTGAAGCCTCTCTTTCAGCAAGTGCTTATGCCGGAATTGGTTTAGCTTGCGACAGTGAATGTGACGGCATTTGTGAAATGGATGAATGGAGCGGATCTGTGGGCTTGACATTAAAAGGTGAAATGGGTTATCAGGATGGAAATGAATATACGGAAACAGGTATTGAGGATGTATATATTGAATATTAAAAAAGTTGAAAAATAGATAAGATGAAAAAGATCAGTTTATTAGGATTTTTAATTACTTTGTTTTTTGCAGATATAACTGCACAAACAACTTCAACGGAAAACGCATTTTCGTCGCAGCACGGAATATTTATCCGACTTGAAAATGATTATCCGAAAATAGATATGAAAGCACTACCCGTTTATGAGATAAAACGAAAAGGTGCCAACGATAAATCATTTAAATCCATTGCAACTGTAAAGGTGCCTGCTGATTATGCATCCTTTGTAGAAAATATAAAAGCAGCCGCTCAGGTAAATCCCGAACCTTTGCTTATGAAAGAGATCAACACAGAATTATTATGGAAAAAATTTGTTTCCGGAGGTTATGATTCTCTTTTGGCTTATCGCAATGCGCTCTTTTTACAACTTGCACTTGGTATTAAATATTTTGATGCCAGCGCCGAAAAAAATATAATGTATCAATACGAGATCACTAAAAAGGTAAAGGCAACTAATGCAGAAAATGTTTTTACTACAAATTCCGTTTCCTATCCTGCCAAAGCAGAAAAATATCCCGGCAAATTGCGCAGCGAAAAAGAAACGGTAATAGGCATTGCGCTTAATTATACTTGTGTGGGATATGCCCCATCTTTGATCAGACTTTATCGCGAGGAGAATTATTCAGGAAATTTTTTACCTATACGTGCCAGAAGAATAAAAATTGCCGATGGAGATACTACAGTATTTGCAATTTACGATACCATAGTTAAACCAAACAGTGTTTACAGATATTATATATTACCAATGGATTATTATGGAAATTACGGTTCCATAAATGATACCATTACTACAATTGCAGCGTCGGAACAATATGCAGGTAATATTGAAAAAATGGATGTAGTGAGTTTATTAAATGAGGGAACCGCAATAAGATGGAGATTATCGGAACCGCAGAATTTTAATTATATTGCTGTTTACAGAACAACAAATTTTGATAGTACACTCACAAAAATAGGAATGGCTTCTGCGGCCGATTCGCAATTCGTGGATAATAATGCCGAACCAATGAAGATGTACTTTTACGCCTTGCAACCTATTACACGAATGGGAGCAACCTTACCTATGAGTGCAAAGGTTACAGGTATGTTTACACCTATATCACAACCATTGGCACCTTATATCACCGATATTCAATCCACCGAAAAATCGATCAACCTCACAATTAAAAACAATGATGTTCAAACACGCGGGTATAGAATTTACCGGAAATTAAACACCGACTCCGCCTTTGCCCTCATTTCCGAATTAATTAAGGTGGAGAAAGCAATTACCTCTTATATTGACACACAAAATATTGCGGCAGATAAATATTACACCTATATGGTGAAAGCAGAAAATAAAAGTTATGTATTGAGTCCTGCTTCCAATATTCTGACAGTAAGATCTGCAAAATCGGGAGAATTAATAACAATGGGTGTACCAAAAGTGGAAATGATCAATGGCCGTGCTATGATACAATGGAATAATAATATTCAAAGAGAGAGTATTCAATCATTTCAAATTTATAGAAAAGATGAATCGGGTAAAGAAACTCTTTTAAAAGAAAATATTGATCCACAGATCATAAATTATAGTGATAGCACAATCGCCATTGGCCATCAATACAATTACGGCATTGCATATCGCGATAATAATGGAAACAGATCGGCAATAGCCTATTCAAAATCAACCTCAATACCAAATACGCAGCGAGGCCCATCTAATGTATACGCGGCGTCAAAAGAAAATACGTTAATACTTTCGTGGACAGAAGATGATACAGATGTAACTGCCTATAGAATCTATAAATTGGTGGAAGAAAAACCGGTCCTGATTAGTGAAATTAATGCAGGGTCAAACACATACACCATTAAAAACATGAAACCGGGAGAAGAATATAATATCTATTTAACAACGGTAAATAAAAACAAAACAGAAAGTTTACCGGGAAAGATGTTGATGGGGGTAGTGGAATAATAAAATAAACAAAATATTTTCTAAATAAATTTTTGTTTTTCGCAATAGGAAATTCTTAAGTTGGATCAATTATTTATTGATATGTCATAGATCGTATGCATAATTTGTTATAATGCCACCCCTACCCGGGGTTGAATTTAATTTCAAATTAAGATTTTCTATAATAATGCCACCCCTGCCCGGGGTTAAGTTTGATTTCAGGTTGCCGATTTATGATGAACGATTAGTAATTTATTAATTAATGTTTGATCTCATTAAACTATGATTTAACATTATTTCTACCTTGGAAGACATAATATTTCTGGTGAATTACTTGCCATTGAACCAAAGAAATTTAAACCCCGGCTAGGGGTGGCATTATTATAGTACCATAGCCAAAACTATCCATCAACCCCGGCTAGGGGTGGCATTATATCCCATTATTTATTTTCGATGTTGCCGGAAATATCTAAATATTTATTATTATCCTAAACGCCCAAAAATAATTGTTTAATAATCTTAAAAACAAAAGTTGAATTTATTTAATTAGATCGATCTTTCCGATTGGTGATTGACTTCCATGTATTATTGGTCTTCCTTCACATTTTTTTCCATCACCTCTATTTCCACTTTTTCTTTTTTAATATTTTGACGCAAAAGTGCAAATAAACTCATGTATACATTGGCGATCCAAACCATGGAAAACCCACCTATTATATATCCCCTCCAATCATCTAACAGCAGATGAAAATCAGTGATAATTATAATTAAGATAACTACATAGTGGCTGAAACAATATTCGCAGGTAAAAAGAAAAAATATCTTTCTCCAGAATATGGTTTTACACTCCTTACTCATTCTTACACAATACTCATGCGGTTCTCTGAATAACTCCTCATGGGTTACCGTCCAGGCAATACACGCAACAGGAATTGCCAAAACAAAAAGCCAGATCAATTGTATATAAAGTGCCATAGCTATTACATCCCTAAAGTAATTACAAATTCCAAGATACCAATTAATTAAGGAAATAATTATGCCACTAGCAAGTAAGTGCTAACTAATACTAATTATCAACCCTGATTTATGGATTTCTACTATAGGTAAAGGTTTAAAATTTCTTTTTAAGAGCGTTTTGTACAAAACTGTGGAATATTATTCACATCAATAGGGTGATTTGTTTTAAATGAGGATTCAAATCAAACCATAATATCTCTCCTCCAAAATTCCAAAATGCCATCTTTGGTGACCGGGCAAAATAAACCCTACAGAGGCAACGGAATATTTCCCTTTGAAACCAATACACATTTTTTGCAACATGTCGGGTGTAAAGGATTGAAATAAAGTGAATGCAGATAAATGCGTAGACATTAACTCTCCGGCTAAACTTTGCAGTGTTCTGTTATTCGCCTCGGATGCTTTTGCATAATCGTCTTCTTCAAAACTTAAAACCGCATTTTTTTCACCTCGCGCATAGGTTAAGGCGCGGTAACAAAAAATTCTTTCCGTGTCGATAAGATGTTGCAATATTTCTTTTACAGTCCACTTTCCCGGAGCATAGGTTTTATCTCCCAATTGTTTCCATTTATCGATAGGTGCATTTTCAAGTTCTGTAATGGATATTTTAATTGCATCGGTTAATTCCACATCGTCACATTTCAAAATGTACCGATCAAAATATTCGGGTAATGGAGAGAGCTGTGATAGTAACATATTAAATAATATAATTATTAGAATATAAATTTATTTCACTCTGCTATAAACCACTTCTGTAGCTTTAGCTTCCGTGCCATCCGGAAATACATTGAAGGCGGTTAATTTTATTGTATCATCATCAATGATATCAATTGCTGTTCTCCAACCCCAGGTTGTTTCTTCTTCGGGTGTTATGTAAGTATAATTTCCCTGCATGGAAAAATCATTCACTCCCCTTTTACCATCTGAAAATAATATAGCTGTTCCATTGTGATAACTATCCACCCAGGCAGATTGAAATCTTTTCATATTAAGGTCATAACCAAAAATGGCAACTCCTTCCAAAGGTTTATCTCCGAAACTTCCTTTGTATTCATGTAAAATAAATCGTCCTCCCAAAATTAATTTCATGCTTCCGCGCACCGGCGATTCGTCTGCAATTTTATCGGGTTCGAACCAGGTTTTTGCTATTCCTTCCCAGTCCCCTACTAATTTATTTAATTGCGCATGAGGCCCGTCAGCCAATGAATTTTCAAATGAAGTTTGCATAAATTTATTATTTAATTTGAAGCGCTAAAATACATCAATCATATTTCATTGCATCATATCCCAATAATCTTCTCCACAAAGCTATCTGACCAATAATACTCGCTTCGCGATAGATCATGAAAGTTATCAATTCATATTTACTCATTTTAAAACTTCCCATATCGATAATGGCTTCCAGCTGTTCATCAGTAGTATTAATTAATATCTCTCTGAATATAGGGCTAATTGTTTCCCAATCCTTTTTATACTCCGACAATTTTGGGTATATGGTATCATCTTTAATTCCCTGGTAATTTTCAAATAATGCAGAACCGGTATGTTTCAACTCTGTACCTGCCTGTTTTGCCATATCATAGCGCTGCTCCACCAGCGAACCGGCTAACCATGCAACATGGTTGGCCTTTGTGCTCAATCTGTTGTGAGCATCTGCGTCAGAAATTCCTTCAATTGCCCGCAAAAAATAATTAGTCTGTATATCGTACAATGCGATCAACGATTCCATTCTTGTACTTTGAGTTTCTACTTTCATCTTCGTAATATTTAAAGTTAAAATTAACAAAAATAATAGAGGAGAGGAGAAAGGAGAGAGGAGAGAGGAGTTTAAATTTCTAGCGAAATTTTACTAGCTCACTGTTTGTTTTCTTGATACCTGATACCCGATACCTGATACCATTTCCCAACGTTTGTTTTCCTGATACCTGATACCCGATACCTGATATCATTTCCCTATGTCTCCACGGACTAAAGTCCGTTGTTACAAAATGGGTCGTCCCTTCGGGACTTTTTGGTTATTTGTAGCTTGAACATTTGTCTATTGTCACGATATCCGTGTTAAACAAAGAAGAAAGCAGTGAGTGGAAGGAGTTTAAATTTCATCCGAAATTTCACCAAATTCCACCGTTTGTTTTCTCGTGTCCCTTTTCCCTTGTCCTATGTCCAGTCCTATGTCCTGTATCCTTTGTCCTTTATCCCCTTCCATTGTCCTAAGTCCATCCCGTGTCCCGTGTCCTATATCCCGTGTCCCCCTTCATGCATCAAGGAGAGCCTGAATATCAAACTTTGCCATTTGCATAAATGCAGCAACCACCCGCGGAGCTTTATCGGGGTCTGACATTAATTTTCCTAATACTGCAGGAACGATCTGCCACGACACTCCGAATTTATCATCCAGCCAACCGCATCTGCTATACACTCCACCTTCACCTAATTTCTCCCAATAGTGATCAATTTCTTCTTGTGTTTCACATTCAACTACAAAGGAAGTTGCGGGAGTAAATTTAAATTCGGGACCACCATTCAGTGCCATAAATTTAAAATCATTTAATTCGAAATTTACCACTATCGGATTTTCAGATAATATTTTCGAATTTTTAAAAATAGAACAATAATAATCTGCAGCGCTTTTTGCGTTGCCATTAAACCATAAACATGGATACATGTTGTTTTTCATTTGTAAAATTTTAATTTAAAATTAATTTTTGGTTGCGATATATTCCTCTAATTTATCTAGACTTGAATTCCATCCCTGATCAACACCCATTGCGATGTGTTTATCTCTGTCTTCAGGAGTTGGATGTTCGTAAATTAATGTGAGTTTAGTTTTTCCATCAACATCCTCGAACAAGCCGGTAAACAACAATATTTTTGGAAGATCAAGATCTGTGGTAACTTTAAAATCATCACCAAATTCGTCGGTGGATGTTATTTTTTTATGCAATTCAATATCCTGATATATTCCAATAGCGGGATATTCAGCGCCATCAGGGCCAACCATAATAAATTCCCATTTACCACCGGGTCTAAAATCATTTTGAATTACCTTGGTGGTAAATCCTTTTGGCCCCCACCAGTTAACAATATTTTCTGTTTTTGTCCATAAATCCCAAAACAGGGCGACAGGTGCGTTAAATACACGCGTAATTTCCAATTTGTTTTGCATTATTTAAATTTTATAAGTGAATAATTATTTTCTTTTACGTTTAATCGGATTTTTCTTTTGAATTTCGAGTAATAATTTATCAATTGCATCAAATCTGCTCTCCCATAATTTTCGATATTGATCCACCCAATCTGTAACATCGTTCAGTTTTTCAAATTTGGCTTCACAATATCTTTCTCTTCCTTTTTGGGTAATGATCACCAAACCACATTCCGATAAGATCTTAACGTGTTGGGATATGGCTGAACGGGTCATATCAAAATTACCCGCAATGGCATTTAAGTTCAGCGGTTTTTCCGCAATAAGTCCTATGATCTCCCTTCTGGTAGGGTCTGCAATGGCGTGAAACACGTCTCTGTTGGGGTTTAAGCTCATATATGTAAGTATTTACTTACACAAAGGTATATGTAAGTTTTTACTTACGCAAATTTTTTGAGAAGATTTTTTGAAGTGGGAAGTAAAGGAATGCTGAAATGTTGATTTTTGAGAGATTCGATTCTTGTTTCAGGGCCATTTAACCACCCATTTATATTTTCCTGTTATATTATAATTTTTGTGGCAATCACTAAGTTCTGATGGTGCATAAGAATTAAATTGGTAAGAGTTGTTACTATAGAAAGATTTTACCATATTTTGATATTCCGGTTTATTTTTATTTTCATAAAGATATTCGTAGAAATTCCAACAGCCATCTGTTATCAGGTCAAATTCTATGTGAGTAACAACATATGCCGGAAATTCAGCAATTTCCTCCAATGCAAAATAGCAAACTTCTCCGGTATTTAATTTGCCTTTTTTACAATAGTTATAAATATTTGTTTTTGTAGTATCTGTAAGACCCTCGATAAGTAAGGGTATATATTCTTTTCCTCTTTTAATTATTTTCCAATACACATCCGCTGAACAATCTAAAGTGTCTGTTTTCATATTACGCAACTCAGAAATTAAAGAATCTTTTGAAATTGGATATTTTTCGATATTTAAACTAATATAAAGTTGTTCTACATTAAGCGTGTTCTCGTTGTTGAGATCAGTTTTTAGTTTTCCCTCTTTTGAGTTACAACCCAACACAAGAGTTAAAAATAAAATCAGGAAGAAAATTCGAGATCCCATTGTGTCTAGTTTAAATTTTCCCACCATTCAGAAAAAACCTGTTCCCTATCCTTCAAATTTACCTGCTCTCCAATTTTTGGTGTGAGCAATCGTATATTTTCCGATTTACATTTTGCTGCAATATTTATCATTGGATCATCCCAGGCATGAAGCGCAATGGCAAACTTGGAATTATGCACTGCTAATAACTGTTTTGCATTCAAATCTTTTGTTGCTTTTAATAGCTCATCGGGCATAAGGTGAATATGTTTCCAGCTTTTATCATATTGTCCGTTTTCCAGGATCACCAGATCAAACTCGCCGAATGTTTTTCCAATTTCTGCAAAGTGTGTATCGTATCCACTATCGCCTCCAATAAAAATTTTCATGGAAGGCGTTTGCAGAACAAAGGATGTCCATAGGGCCCTGTTTCTTTTTAATCCCCTACCTGAAAAATGTCTTGTAGGAACAGTATTTACCTTAAAACCATTTCCCAGAATGATTTCCTCGTTCCAGTTTTTTTCAATTATTTGTTTTGGATCATAACCCCAATATTCTAAATGTTCACCTGTGCCAAGACCACATATTACCTGGTTTATTTTAGGTTGTAATTTTTTTACTGTGATATAATCAAGATGATCCCAATGGTCGTGAGAAATAAATAGAATGTCAATCTCCGGAATATCGTCAACAGAATAATTATTTGTGCCTTTAAACGCTTTGGTTGTAAATGAAAATGGTGAAGCATGTCCGCACAAAACAGGGTCCACTAAAATTCTTTTACCATCTATTTGCATGAAATAAGAAGAATGCCCAAACCATACTAAAACATCTTTATTTATATCCAGGTTTAAAAGGTCCGTTTTTTCAGATGGGATTATATCCTTAGGGGTAACTCTTTTATTCTGATTAAAAAAAAATTCCCTCATCACAGAAAAGTAATTTGCCCCATCGGTTAAGTCGGGAGTTACACTTTGATTCTGAAAAGTGCCATTGGAATAGTTCGTTGCACTTTGTATTTTTTTTAATCGTTCACCCGAGGGGTATTTTCCAAATTTAGGGTGGTTTAAAATAAGGAGAACTGATATGGAAATTAAAAGTAATATAATGATCGCAATATACATGTTTTAGTTATTTATACTTTAAGAGTTATTAGTAACGTTGTCAATTTCTACAAAAATAAAACAAAGTAAATTATTCGGCAGGGAATACAATTTCAATGTCTGTTATCACAATTAATGTAAACTTCACTTTCATCAGTATTTAAAAATGTAATACTCGGACAGCCAAATGTAAAATAATGAAAACCAAAAATCACAGGTGACCTATTTTTAAAAAGTTTCCCGGTCCATTGTTCTTCCAATGGAGCAAAGGAAGCACTTTCACCGGAATAAAAAAGTTTATCGCAAACGGTCTCCATCGTTTTTCCATCAATTACTACCAATCTTTTTAAAGCGGGCCAATTATCAGCAATCCTGTAATAATCCTGAACAAAATAATTCCAACCCTCCGATTGAAATGTATACGCATCACCTTTTACACATTTACCTGCATATAAAGTATCGTAATTAGGATATTCGGTATATGGAAAAGATCCGGTTTCAATTTTTTTCCAAATAATCGGTTTAACTTTTCCATGTACAAAGGGATTTTCTTTTCCAATATGAGCAAATGAACTTGTGAAATACTCATCAAAACCCTTTAAGTCTTTTTGGTTTAATTCAAATCCGATCATATAATCATATTGAGAATATGGCCAGTCGCCACCATAAATATTAAGGCAAGCAACAACTTTCAGTTCCTTCACTACAAATACATGGAAAGAATTGGTGGCATAATCATAAACAAATAGTTTATCTGTTTCCGAAACATTCGTCTCCCGGAGAAATCGTTTTCTGTACGCCGAATCCAAAATGATATAATTAAAATTGGAGGCACTCTCCACTTCCATATCACTTAAATCAGGTGTGGCAAGAGAATCCGCATTTTCACTTAAAGGATAAATTTCTGACAGTGAGATAAATGCAATGCTGTGTGTGGAGTCTACTTCATAAGATCTCAGATCAAATATTTGCAAATCTTGTGCTGATGCAATTGCCAAACCCTTGTATAAAATTAAAAGAAGTAGAAAAAATAATTTGTTCATATCAGGTCATAATGGTTTCATATAACAAATTAAAAATTTTCCATAAAATTACACTATATTTAACGCGTTTTAAATGAACAGATATGTTTTATTTACAGATTATGCCCATGTTCAGTTGGAAAGAGTTAATGTTGGGAGCAGAAAATTGGTCTTTTCTGCTTGAAACAATTCTGCGCACATTCATAATGTTTATTGTGATATTGATCAGTCTCCGTATATTGGGCAAACGCGGAGTTAAACAATTATCCATATTTGAACTGGTAGTAATTATCAGCCTGGGATCTGCAGCAGGAGATCCAATGTTTTATAAAGATGTTGGAATATTACCGGCTTTAATTGTATTTACAATTGTAGTTGTACTATACAGTTTTATAACCTACCTAATTGGGAGAAATCCAAAGTTTGAAAAAATAATGGAAGGAAAACCTATTTGCCTGATTAAAAATGGTGTATTTATAGTGGAGAATTTTTCAAAAGAAGCGTTGGGTGCCGATGAATTTTTTGCTGAGCTGCGTATGCAGGGTGTTTCACAGTTAGGGCAAATTGAAGAAGCGATCTTGGAAAGTTCGGGTAATATCAGCATATTTTATTTTCCTGACGAAGAAGTAAAATATGGACTACCCATTATGCCTGATTCCCTGGAATCCTCTACTGAAGTAATTATTGACACTGATCATTATGCATGTATCTTTTGTGGTTACACTGAAAAATTAAAACCTTCCACCAGATATATTTGTCCTGAGTGTAATAAATCCAAATGTGTAAAGGCGAGTAATAAAAAACGTATTAGGTAAAATATTTTATATAAGATCTGCCCCGTTTCATCAACGGAACAGACCCATATACTTGATGTGAAATATTATTAGAGAATTATTATTGAGGCAATTTTTTAACGTTTTTTCTTGCTCACATCATTTTTCTTTTTATTCTTATTTTTATTTATCGGCACAACTTCTGTTTCCTTATTATAGTCTACCCAACTTAAAATACCATCTTCCGGTAGATTGGATTTGTCGATTAAAGTTTTTCGTTCCTTGCTCAATTTTTTATTATCGTGCTGAACGGTTTTATCTGTGCGTTTTGTACCAACAGCTTCCTCATTTAATAAACCATTTGTATCCCTGATATGTTGAATCGGGTCTTCAATAATTTGCCATTCCTCTTGCATAAGCGGACTTTTTCCTTCATTCCACCCACCTTTGAAATCCTCACCCTTCGACATATTAAAATACTTGTTGCTGAATTTAGGATCACTCTGTAAAATCCCTGGAGGGAAATTGGGTTGTATGCTGTCTAATGCAGCCTGAAACATTTGAAAATGCGCAACTTCTCTTGTCATTAAAAATCGCAATGATTCCTTTACCAAAACATCATCGGTAAATTTCATAAGATTCTCATACACAAGTTTAGCAGTACTTTCCGCGGCGATATTTAAACGCATATCAACAGTAAGATCACCCATTCCCATTATATAAGTTGCGTTCCAGGGATTACCTGCGCTATCCGTTAACGTTGGAGATCCTCCACTTACAAGAAAAAAATGCGGGTTAACTAGTGCATCATGAATATAATTTTCTTTTGCAGGTTTACCATCTAATAATTTGCTGAGGTCTGACTCATCTGCGGCATTTTTTAATTCTCCGTTCACTCCTGTAAGTAACATTTGTATGGTGGCTCCAACAATTTCGAGATGACTGAATTCCTCCGTGGCAATATCCATAAGCATATCATAAACATCAGGATGAGGTTTCCTGCAACCAAATGCCTGAACAAAATATTGCATAGCCGCTTTTAATTCGCCGTTAGGCCCACCGAATTGCTCCAATAACAATCTGGCAAAACGAGGATCCGGTTTAGAAACCCTCGCATTAAATTGTAATTCTTTTACATGATGAAACATAAATAAAATTTTATTGGTAAGTTAATTTGTGAATATTGTATAGTTATTATGATGATTAATGAACGCAACGTCAAACCATATGCCAAGCAAACCATAGAGATTTATTGCATATTTCGATATGATATTTGGGAATTATTATCCTCGATAGTGTAAATATTTTAACAATATTTAGATTTTATGGGTCATGAAACTTATAACCTCAGTGGGTCAATTATACAAGATCTGACAATCCCCACAAATACAACTTCTGCGCTTTTTAGTGTAAAACCCTTGAAGCATATGAGAAAATGTTTTCCCCAACTTTTAAATTCTATTTATTTTATTCAGTAAAAGTGTCTGATCTATCTTGCTGTTGCCACTTACAGCAATAATTTTTTTTCCCGCGAATTTCGCAACAGCCTCTTTAACTAAAATTAGCGAAGGTCATTCTAGCATGTCTCATTAATAATTTCTATAAGATATTTAATTCAAGTTTTACGTCGTTCAATCTTATCACCGAGCTTTGCATTCAAATATTTTAAATTATTAAATGCATCACCCATTGTATTGTTAAAATATACATAAACAGTTTTTCCTTCCTCTATCCATTCATTAATATAAGATGCGTATTCATATAAAAAATCGTCTACATAACTTTCACGGTAATTCCCGGTGGGACCATGAAACCTCACATACATAAAATCAGATTTATGATGTAAAAATGGAGTAGCTGACTTGGGAATATCTTGTATTACAATAGTTGTTTTATAAAAATTCAATAGGTCGTAAATTTTATCGTTATACCAGTTTTTATTGCGAAACTCCACTGAAATCTTCCAACTATTTTGGGTAATAGTTTCGTTTATACAACTTAAAAGTTTCTCTAATTTAACCGTATATTCTCTACCTATACTTGGGGGAAATTGAATGAGCAAACATCCCTTTTTATTTCCTGCTGCATTAACTGATTTAAAAAATGAGGTTATATCCTCTTT
This sequence comes from Bacteroidota bacterium, assembly GCA_016706865.1. NCBI lineage: Bacteria > Pseudomonadati > Bacteroidota > Bacteroidota bacterium. Next base: position 523,432 of record JADJIS010000001.1, read on the forward strand.
TTTAAAATTTAGACCTTTAGCGTGCGTTATTTCCTTCCACAATTTAAAGGTAAACTTAAATTCTTCTGAAACTGAGGCAGCCCATTTTGTAACAGTGGCTTCCTGAGGTATTTTATAAAAGGAACTATTGATCTCTATACTATTAAAAAAAGAGGCGTAATAAGTTAACCTGCTGGTGTTTTCGAATGGCGGTGGATATAAATACTTCGGCACTGGTAATTGAAGACCGCTAAGTCCCGAATAAAAATGTTTTGGATGACTTGCAATTAAATCCACAATTTTCATGAATTTTCTTCTTCAGACAATAATTTAAATGCAAGGGCACTAAAAACTCCAAACACAACATGGGCTAAAAGAAGATGTCGAAAATAATCTTTAAGATCTTTTACAGGTGGATCAGGATGAATTTCAAACATCGCCTTCCATGCTAAGATGCCTGTAAGGCCGCTTGCCGTGCCTAAAAGTATTCCTGAAGTAACAGCGGGATCAATATTTTTTTGTTTCCATAATTCACTATAAATAACAACAAACAAAAATCCAATGGTATAATGCATACCCCATCCTGCAATTTGAGCAGTTTCTTCGGAACTGCTGCCCGGCAATCGCTTTATTAACCTAGCTAAAACTTCAGGTTCTCGAAAATTTTTATTTTCAGATTCAGAGATGAGATAACTGAATAATGTCATTGCTGAAGTTTCTACAATAGATGAAAAAAGAATATTTTTTGATTGCATAGAATTATATTTTAAAAATGCCGGAGTTAATGAATAACCCCGGCATATACTATTATTATATTTATCATGGTTTCAAAACCACCTTCACACATTCTTCTTACTTATGCCTGAAAATATGACAAGCATGTTCTTTTCTGAAAGTGGTAAACGAATTAATAGATCTGTCGCTATTATTAATGATCAGAAATTATCAAAGCATATGCCAATGAAAGAATACACTATTATTGTGTTTCAATTAAAATTTGTGTACATTATAATCCTCAGAATAGTAATGTATTGTTGAATTATAGAAACATATAAATATTACATTTCCTACATGAATTATGTTTTAACAAATCCCTGAAAATTCAACTCGCTCAGTATTTGACGAATGAAAAATTTAAAGAAAATCTCTAAAAAGTCTGAATTTTATAATTTATTTGATCGTATTTGAAAAAATAAATTAAAACGCTTGTGAAGAGCCAATAATCAATTACTGCATGGGAATTTCTAAGAACTATTAGTAATGGGACGGTTGATAATTGTATATTTTCCTTTAAATATTTGCACTTTTATTTGTTTTTATGAATTAAATACTGTATGTTTACAAATGAGGACCAGAACTCACCTATAATAATACCCAGCAATCTTTAATACCATAACTGAGGCGATGGTAAGCGGGAACTGTAACTATTGCCCAGGAAATTTTAAAAAATTATTTATGGACGCTAGGATCGTGCATCTGGAGCATTTATATAGGACAGTAAAAGTTCTTTCCAACTCCAATTCAAACTACTTACGGGTATTAGAGTTATATCATGCTGAAAGAAATTCAGAAGACATTAACAGTGGAGCATTTAGTTATCACAATAATTTATTTAATACCGGTTGGAAAGCCAAAGAACCATTTGAGGATATCATGAAAAATTATGACGATCAAAAAATGATCAATGACGCTTATCTCAATTTTATAAATGAATTTTTATGTGATATAAATTCAGCAATTTTGTTTTGCAGGATGAAGTCCAATACTTATGTAAAAAAATGCGTTGGGGTTATAAATGGGTAAGGTTAATAATCTAACATTAGGAAACGTGGTTCGTTAATTCAAAACCCCTTTCATTCCATCCCCTTTTGCCAGCATTTTATAAGCGCTGGGTGATACTCCCATTTTGTTTTTGAAGGCGGCGTTAAAGGTTGCTTTGTTGGTATAACCAACGTCGAAGGCAATGCTGAGAATTTTAGAGTCGGAATTGGAATCTTCGAGGAGGAGGCGACAAGCTTCTTTGATGCGGTATTCGTGGAGGAGATCGGAAAAATTTTTGTGAAGGGTGGAATTAATTAAAAAGGATAATTCGTGTAAAGGCATTTGTAATAACTCTGCGAGTTTGTTCAAATTTAATTCGGAGTCCAGCCAGGGTTTATGGTTTTCGAGATAGGAAATAAGTTTTTCTGTTTGAGCTATAAGATTTTCCGGTGCCAGTTTTTTTCTGGTATTGGCATTTTTTTGTTCAAATAAAGATATCGGTTGCCTGAATGCTCCATAACCAATAAGATAAATACAAAGCGACATCATTCCGGATACTACGTAATCTAATCCGTCGGGTAAAATTCCCAGCCAAAGTGTTATCCAATAACTGCTGAAACAAATGGCGAATAATACATAAAAAGAAATATTGCGAACATACCAACGGTATTTCAATTGTTGATGTTCACTGCCATTCTTTTCTTTTTTATGTTTATATAATAGGCGAAACAATAAAAAGCTATAAATAAACAGACTCAAAAACTGCAATCCATTAAATACCTGAAATGCGGTAATTACAAAACTGAGGTGACGATAAATATGCTGCTGCAGGAAAATATCAAGCGGTTGTTGCGAGGTTGCAATTACCTCAGGCCCCATAGTGAACCAATAAATAAAGGGTAACATGTAGGTGAGATGCACTGCAAACGGAATAAAATGTTTTTTATATTTTACAGGAAGTTCACCGTTTTTTATGATGATAATATATAAATACATCAAAGGTCCCAACAAAAACGGTAAGGCGGAACACCAACCCTTGGTCCACATAAAATTACAACTGTACCCTGTCCAGAATAATACATAATAACAAAGTATCATGGAAAATGCAGCGACAAATATTGCCATAATTCTGTTGGCAGTTATGTTCGATCTGTTGTATACTGCCAGCAGAACCGCAAGAAATAAACCCTGCGCTGCAATAATCAGAAATATAAATGACCCTATGGTAAAGGAAGGTTCTGGTAACATGATGTAGGTTTTATTCATTAAAAATATTAATAATAAACGGAAACGGTTCAATTTTAACTTGCTTTAACATGCACTAACTGTTGTTTTGTCATAGTTAAGTCATGAACATATATTTCGTGTCTGATTTTATAATTCAGGACGCTAATAATTTCGCTTAGAAGAATATTTGCAGTAAAAAAATAACATGAATAAAATAAACTACCTGCATCCTTCCACATGGATATTATTTATTTGTTTACAAATTCTCACACTCAACATTTCGGCGCAATATTGTATTCCGCAACATTCGTGGCCCATGCTCGATGTGGTGATCGACGGAGTGGAACTTGGCGATATCATAAATACCGGCAACGGAGTTGCTGATGAAGATATCGGTTATAGCGATTATACTGCAATGTCCACCGAACTTGCCTCCGGATCCACTTACACAATTTTTCTCGACAACAAATCGTGGCAGTACAATTATTCGGTTTGGATAGATTATGATCAGAATATGGAATTTGAGGAAACTGAAAAACTCGGCACCATAGTTTTAACTGGCGTGCAATCGGGCAGTATCACATTTAGTATTCCTGAAGATGTGATCAACGGAGAAACCAGAATGCGTGTCAGGGCCGTGCACGAACCCTTTGGCCCCTGGATGAACTCCAATGACGCTTGCCTGCCATTTTTACAAGGTGATACGGAAGATTATACCGTTCATATTTCCGGTGGAGTGGAAAATGATCTGAGTTTGAATAAACTGGTGTCCCCGTTTTCCGCAATTGGATTAAATGAAGAGATCATCACAATAGAAATTTCCAATCATACCGATACAGATCTTTCAGAGGTAAATGTTTCTTATTCTATTGATGGTGCATCTCCTGTGCTTGAAATAATTCCCGATATTATTCCTGCCAACAGTAATTACCTGTATATTTTTTCGGAAACTGCAGATCTTTCTGCTTTGGGTTGTTATTCCATAATACTGGAAGTGCAACATCCGGATGATGGATTCGCATTAAATAATACCCGCGAAATAAATATCTGCAATTTGAATTATGTAAATGGACCTAGAAAATGGTTGATACATTCTAATGTAGATGGTGGTGCAGAGGCACTTGGTGGAACACCATTTTTTAATACCACTAATACCACATGTATGAATGCTGTTTTTGGAGAAGATAACTGGACCCAGGAATATTTTGAGACCGTTGATCCCGAAATATTGTTTTCCGATTCATCTTGTTTTATTTTTTTAGATGGAAGTTATAATCACATTGTTGCCATGGATATTTTTTTAAATGAGAACCGGCAATTAATGGAAAATTGGGTTGCTGCGGGAGGAAAATTATATTTAAACAGCAGCGGATCGGAATATGAAGGGGAACATTTTTATGTGGACTATGGTTTCGATGGAACTAAAATTACGATGAGTTATCAGGTAACGGATATTAAAAAGAAAGTGGGGATTTCGCATCCTGTATATGATGGACCCTACACTCCTGTTGGAACAACCTTCAGTGGATTTTACGCTAGTAATGCAGTTATTTACGGAAAAAATTACGATACACTTGCCCATGAAAATCTTGACGGAGTTTTAATAGGTGCACCACATAATGACATTCCATGTATGATAGAAAAACAATGGGGAATTGGCAAAGTGATCATGAGTGCCTGGGCACCGAGTCAGTTACTTGATCCTGAAGATAAAAACATGAATCTGCGTCAGAATATTCTGGTGTATTTAAGTGACTGCAGTTTTATTATTCCAAATGATGCAGGTGCTGTTAATTTACCGGAATTATTTTCTTCCTGTAATAAAACGGATGAGGAGGAAATAAAAATTACAATTCATAATTATGGTGGAACAACACTAAGTTCCATTCCCGTTGCTTATACAATTAATGGTGGTGTTGAAGTATTGGAAACTGCAGATATTACTATTGCTCCCGGTTCAGAAGCTGATTATATTTTTACAACTACTGCCGATCTTTCTATTCCGGGGGAATATATTGTTGAAATATATACTCTGCTCCCGGATGATATGGATATCAGCAACGATACATTTGAGTTGACCATTAATTCTTATGCTTCACCAATTTCCATTCTGGAGGACAATATTACTGCATGCGATGCTGTAATTCTTGATGCAGGAAATCCGGGGATGGAATATTTATGGAGCACTGGAGATATTTCTCAAACCATTACAGTTACAAGTTCCGGAATATATTCTGTTACTATAATTGATCCCATTTCAGACTGCACAATTTCTGATACCGTAAATGTTACCATAGAAATCGCACCTGAAGCATCTTTTATTTACACTATATCCGGACTTACCGTGTTTTTTGAAAATACCACACCAGGTACAGGAACATATTTCTGGCTTTTTGGAGATGGTGATGGTTCCACCGAAACAAATCCCACGCATACTTATACATCAGAAGGAGATCACAACGTGGTATTATTTGCTGAGAATGATTGTGGTACATCGGAGTATACAGTTGTAATAACCTTACAAAATACAGGGATTAATAACCCTGCTTTTCAATCCATCAAAATATTTCCAAACCCCGCAAATCAATTTTTTATTGTTGAGCTGGATAATTTGAGTGGAAGGGAAATGTTTTTGGAGATGTATAACATGAATGGTGAAAAGGTAAATTCAGCGCTTGAAAATCAAATAGTAAATGAAAATTCTGTATCTGTAAATATATCTGATTTGCCTACCGGGATTTACATGGTGAAAATGATTGTTGGGGAGGATATTTATGTTGGCAGAGTGGAGAAATTAAGATAAATAAATTTATACGATAAAAAATTGAAGATTACAACATCACAACATTTAGTAAAATTAATGTTGTGATGTTGTATTTTAATTCTACCAACATTAATTACAAAATATTTATATCAATACTAAATTAGTATTGCTTCTACACTTGATCATAATAGAGGAATCACCGTACTATTATTCTTTGATTTTGGTTATTGTATCCCTATAGTTGATATTGTCCTTTCCATAAAAATGTTTTTGCCAAGCTGAAATATCTACATTATCAATTTCCTCTTGATATCGTTTTTCAGATTCATTTGCTGCCAGTATTGCAATAATGATCCAAACAGCAATCCCTGCAAGAAGCAATAAAATTCGTTGCTTAAATTTCTTTTTGAAATTTTCCTTTCTAAGTCTAAATAAGGAAGGGCCTAAATCCAATTTACTAAAAATTAATATGGGGGTTAATATTACAATTAACAGCATTTGAATGATGGGATAACCTTCCTCTGCATTTTTCTCCAACTGTACTTGATGAGCTATTTCTAATTGGTTTACAATTTCATCCCATTGACTTAAAATCTCTTTCTGATACTCAATGGTTACACCTCTTTTTAAAAGTTCATTCTTTGCCTGGTCGATTGCATCTTGCTCCCAATCAAAAGTTGTACTATTTGCTATAGCAATTAAATCATAAGTTTCTCTGGTAGATATTGGCGGATTATATTCTGTCACTAATTAATTATAAAAATTAATTTTAATATTCTTACAGAAAAAATATCAAGATTGTACTTAAGGGCAGATATTCTTACTTGAATCTATTTTTTTTCAGGAAAATTTATTGGGAAATGTACATTTTCATATTCTTCAATTAATCTTCCCAATATTTCCAATTCTTTCCCTTCAGATGTGCCTTTTTTAGAGTCAAAAATCACTTCAAGTCTTTCCAGGGCTTGGCTGTATTCTTCTTTTGTTTTTATGGGATTAGATTGCATAGGTGTTAAATTAATTGGGGTTAAACATATTAAGACGCGATTGCGGTTGGTGAAAAACACCAAACCGCGGCTACGCAAAGATATTTCAAATATGCAAATACTTCGACTTCACCTCCCTCCCAAAAAACACCCCGGCATGTTTATCAAAATTTTCGGTAGAGTCGGTGGTATAAAATTCAAGTTTCGAATTTTTGCTGCACATTACTTCTATTTCCGGATGACGATCTAAATAATCAACCAATCCTTTTGCAACTATCTCCCCCTGAGAAATTACCTGAATATGCGAAGGCAAATATTTTTTGATCTTGGGAATTAATAATGGATAATGTGTACATCCTAAAATAATGGTATCAATTTCATCAGAATGTTCGAGCAAATTATTTACATGTTGTTGCACAAAAGGATCGGCAAAATCTTTATTATGTTCATTATTTTCAATTAATGGAACCCACATGGGGCAAGCCTCCTGATATACATGCACATCAGGAAAAAATTTATTTATTTCCATCACGTACGACCCGGATAATACTGTTCCCGTTGTTGCAAAAATTCCAATATGTTTTGTTTTAGTGTATGTTCCTGCAATTTCGGAAGTTGGTCTTATCACTCCTAATACGCGACGGCTTGGATCAATTAATGGAAGGTCTATTTGTTGAATTGTTCTCAACGCTTTTGCACTTGCTGTATTACAAGCAAGAATTACCAATTTGCAACCCATATCAAATAAATGTTGCACACATTCCAATGTATATTCATACACTGTTTCAAACGACCGATTTCCATAAGGAGCCCGACCATTATCCCCCAAATAAATAAAATCGTATTCCGGTAATTCTTTTACGAATTCCTTTAAAACCGTAAGTCCGCCATACCCGGAATCAAAAACACCGATGGGAAATTTTGTTTGCATAGTTTACGAAGGTAAAAAATTGTTCTGAGTTCTGACATGTAGTAGATCTCCTGCGTCGATCACTACATGTTTCAGTTCTGAGTTTTGAGTTCTGGGTTCTGCGTTCTGGGTTCTGACATGTAGTAGATCTCCTGCGTCGATCACTACATGTTTCAGTTCTGAGTTCTGAGTTCTGGGTTCTGAGTTCAGTTCAAGTTTTGAGTTCTGAGTTTGAAAATTGATTTAATTGTAGAGACGCAATGCATTGCGTCTCTACAATTAAATCAATTTTCAACAACTGCGCCTTATCAAAAAAGTTTAATTGCTTAATATAATCTCATTCCGAAGCCATAATCTCCAATGTTACAAACTGCCCACTGCCCACTGTTTACTGTTTACTGTTTCCGGCCCACTGCCCACTGTTTACTGCCCACTGCCACTGCCCACTACCTACAGCCCCAATTTCTTCTTCATCATCGGCAAAATATCCACTGCATCCGCACCAAAATATAATAATGCAGACCCATCGAGAATGGCGGTGAGTTTGTTTTCTTCTCCTACTAATTTAATTTTTGCTTTTACATCGGCGAGAATAGGACCGTAGAGTTCTTCTTTTTTTGCTGCAAGTTTATCGTTGGATTCCTGTTCGTAATCGTTGATGCGTTGTTGTGCAATTTGAAGATCTTTTTCTGCTGATTCTTTTTTTACGGCACTCCAGGTTGCGGAGTTTTTATTGTAATCGTCCAATTTTTTTTGATATTCAAGAACATACCCGTAATAAATTTCCTGCATATCACTGGCATATTTTACCAAAACTGAATCTGCTCTTTTTACTTCCGGCATTAAAATAAGAAGATCATTAGTATTTAAAAAACCGATCTTTTGTGCCTGGGAAGAGGTAATGCCGAAACATACCAATGCGATAAGGATTATAATTTTATTTTTCATTGTGGCTGATAGTTTAGTATTTAGTAGTTAGTATATAGTAGTTAGATTAGTAAACTTATGAATCTACAATAGTATCTAGTATATAGTAGTTAGTAGTTAGATCAGTAGACTTGGAAATATTCGTTAGTCTTCAACCTTTGTGATATAATTAAACTTGAACAATAATAACTTCCAGCAGGATATATCTATATACTAAATACTATATACTACCTACTATTTCTGCGGAGTATATCCAAGCTTTTTAATGATATCGTCGCTTTTGTCGTTTTCAGCATTTGCGTATAATAAAGTTGTGCTGCTGGATTTATCGAAAATAAAATCGAATCCACGTTCCTTTGCATATTTTTCAATTGCTTCGTAAACCTTATCCTGAATTGGTTTAACTAATTCCTGACGTTTTTGAAACAACTCCCCTTCATATCCGAATTTTGTTTTCTGATAATCTTTTATCGCTTTTTCTTTGGCTTCAATTTCACCTACCTTGGTTTTTTTCTGTTCTTCGGTAAGTAAATATTGTTCATTCTGAAAATTGCGGTAGAGGTCGTCAATTTCTTTTTGTTTTTTATCTACCTCTGCACGCCATTCGGTGGTGATCTTGTCGATCTGATCTTGTGCAGCTTTATATTCCGGAATATTTTTCAGAATATAATCGGTGTTAACGTAAGCAAAACGTTGTGCATCTGCTGTAAGAGCTGTTGCAATAATTACCATTGCAATAATTAAACTTTTTTTCATCATCGGTTTTTTAAAGTTATTTATTCCGGTTCAAATCCTAAAATGACCGTGAATTTTCCGTTTTTGGTGATATAATCGAAAAATCCTGTGGCCGGTTGTAAATCTCCGGGAACCAGATCGTCAAAGCGTATGCCATAATCTACACCCAGCAATCCGAACATAGGCAACCAAGCCCGCACACCTATACCCACTGTGCGTTTCAGATCAAGCGGATTAAATGCTGCAAGATCGGGATAAAGGTTTCCGCCCTCTGCAAAAGCCATTGCATAAATTGTTGCTGACTGGCTTTTGGTGATAGGATAACGAACCTCAAGGGTGTATTTATTAAATATGGATTCCGTTCTTGCAGAAGAGCTGTTCGGCTGATTAAATACCTCATATCCGCGAAGCGAAATAATATCTGTTCCCACAAAAGTATTTGTATATCCACCGGATAAACCATCACCACCTAATTGGAATCTTTCAAAAGGAGGAATTCCAACATCGCTGTTATAATATCCAAGCCAACCAAATTTAATCGCTGTGCGCAACACAAATTTTCCAACTAAAGGAGTATAATAATCGGCATTGAATCTCCATTTATAATACTCTATGAATTTATATTTACTTTCCACACTTGCATCGGTATAATCTTTATTGTTGAATGCAGAATATGGTGGTGTAAATTGCAGCGACAAGGAAATATTAGAACCTGATCTTGGAAATTGAGGATCATCCACCGAATTTCTTGCAAGTGTTTCTTTAAAGCTGAAGTTATTATAATCGCCGTTTGTTGCAATGAAATACGGATAATCTTCCAGATGATAATTATAATAATTAATGGAACTCAATAAAGTAAAATAATCATCCGGCCATTTTAAACGAATACCATATCCCAGAGATGCTCCGTTTGCAATAAATACCCCTTCAAGATCATTATAATCGGTACCTGAAACATTATATCCTAATTGCGTACGAGTTAAACTTACCGAAAGTGAATTTGGTTTTTTACCTCCGAACCAAGGTTCTACAAATCCAATATTAAATGCCTGATATAATCTTCCTGTTGTATTGATACGAAACGATAATTTTTGTCCCTGTCCCGTAGGAACAGGTTTCCATCCGTCTCTTTTAAACATTTGATCGGTACTCCAGTTATTAAGTACAATTCCCACACTAGCTAAAATTCCATAACCTTGTCCTCCATATCCTGCAGACAATTCCAATTGATCGGATGGTTTTTCTACAACGGTATATTCAATATCCACTGTTCCGGATTCCGGATGTGGAATTGGATTTACACCAATTTGTTCTGCATCAAATAATCCAAGTGCAATAATTTCACGTTGAGAACGAATTACAAGTGAACGATTAAATTTTTGGCCTGGTAAAGTTCTTAATTCACGTCGTATTACATGTTCACTTGTTTTTGTATTTCCGCGAATAATTATTTTGTCGATAATAGCCTGCGGCCCTTCAAAAATTCTTATCTCAATATCAATGGAATCATCTTCCGCCCAAATTTCAACCGGAGTGATACGGAAAAATAAATAACCGTCGTCCATATAAAGTGAGGTGATATCCAATTGTGTAAGATCGAAAGATATACGCTGATTTAATAAGGTTTGATCATACACATCTCCTTTATTAATTCGTAAAATAGAATCCAATTTTGTGGAGGCGTATTTTGTATTTCCTTTCCAGATAATATTTCTGAAATAATATTGTTCACCTTCATCTATTGTATAGGCGAGAGATAGAGTTCTTGTGGATGTTTTATAAACAGAATCCAAGGTGATCTTTGCATCGCGATAACCCATGGTGTTGTAATAGGTAATAATATTCTGGCGATCAATTTTTTCTTTTGCAGCATCGTATTTCGACGAATTAAAAATACGTATTTGTGCGCGCTGGGTAACAAAATCCAAAACATTTTCATAACTGATGGAGGATAAAATATTTACAATTCCCTTTGGACCAAAATCTTTTTTAGTGATAGGATCTTCCGGATCATTATAAAATACATCCACCTGTGTGCGCATTCTGGTATCCTTCATTTGTTTGAGCAACTTGCGGTCGGATACTTCCGTATTTCCCTTCAAAACAATTTTATCAATTTTTACTTTTGCTCCTTTTACAATATCAATAAAAACGATCACACTATTGTATCTTGATGTATCGGGTTTTGCATAAACATCTACCGTTGCATTTAAAAATCCCTTTTCGGCATAATAGTCAAGAACAGTATTTTGAATTCCTATTCTTGTAAAATCAGCATAAGGTGTAACACCTCCTATGATGTCTAATTTTTCCGTAAGATCTTCTCTTTCCGATTTTGAAATTCCTGCTGGAGAATAAAGACTTATTTTAGGTAATTCGGTTAATTTAATTTTTAGAAATATCTGATCTCCCAAAATTTTATCTACAACAATTTCCACCTGAGAGAAAAGGCGCATCTTCCACAAACTTTTTATTGCAACACTAAAATCTTCTCCCGGAACACTTATCGGAGTTCCTGCAGTTAATCCGCAACGTACGATCAAACTATTTTGATCTATATTGCTGGAAACCAATCCCTCAATAACGGGAGTTGCCGCAATAGTATATTTTTTCGGTGTTGAATAATCTATGACATTGGAATCTACACCAAAATTTTGGGCTTGCAATCCCAGTGAAAAAATTGTCATCCATCCACACAATAATATAACTCGCAATGTAAGGTTCATCATAGTTTTATTTGATCTGTTGTTTTTCCAAATCGGCGTTCCCGCTTCTGATAATCGAGCAATGCTTTATTGAACTCGTTCTTATCAAAATCGGGCCATAGGGTTTCTGTAAAGTAATATTCTGTATAGGCGGTTTGCCATAGCAAAAAGTTACTAAGGCGTAATTCTCCGCTGGTTCTAATTAAAAATTCGGGGTCGGGAATATCGGCAGTATTGAGGTGCTGACTGATGGTATTCTCGTCAATATCCTCAGCGTGTATCATTCCGGATTGCACTTTTGCTGCAATTTTCTGCATGGCATCGGTTAATTCCCACCTTCCGCTATAGCTTAATGCCAGGATAAGATTTAAGCCGGTATTGTTTTCAGTAAGTTTTTTTGCTTCCTCTAGTTCGTTTATACATGCAACGGGGAGAGAATGACCATCTCCTATCATACCGATACGAACATTATTTTTACTGAGTTCGGGAGTTTCTTTGCGGATGGTTCGCACTAAAAGTTCCATCAAGGCGTTTACTTCTGCTTCCGGTCGATTCCAGTTTTCGGTGCTGAATGCATAAAGTGTAAGGTATTCAACTCCATACTCCGTGCATGCTTCCACTACTTTTCTAACTGCTTCCACCCCTGCATGATGACCGTAAATTCTCGCCTTACTATTTTGTTTTGCCCAACGCCCATTCCCATCCATAATGATGGCAATATGTTTTGGGATATTAGTAAGGTCTGGTTGAGCGATATTCATCAGGGTGCAAATTTATCAAAAGGAGGTGGGTTATTTATTACCCCACTTCCCCGGAGGCGCACATTTTAATTCAACAAAGGTATATGAGAGGAAAATTCCGGTGTACAGATATTTGTCATAATGCTGACTATCCCCTCTTTGTTTTCCCGGTTCACCCAATGGAAGTAGGTCAACTTCGGTGGATCTATCGGCCAGAGCTACCGCCAATGTTCCATCAGCGCCTGTTGCAAGAATGGATGGGTCGACATAGGTTTTACTCACATCATCAAAATAATCGGTAAATAACCAGTGCCAGTTGGCTTCAATTCCGAAGGTTACATTTTTATTTATTGCGAATTTAAATCCGCCACCCATTGGAATTGCCACTTGCACTCTTTTATATTTTTCGTTACCGGTAAGTTCCGGAAATTGTTGTCCTTCTGTTCCAAGTGGCTGAAGATCAACCCATTGGGAGTCTATCATTGCCTGAGGATTGAAATAGTAGAGCGAAAGTCCCATAAAAATGTATGGTGTGAACCAATTTTTTGGTTTTTCGCGTTCCAGCGGAAAAAAGTTAAAATCTATCCGGGTGGTGAGATCATAAACATTTGTTCGGAAACTCAGATTGCGGCGAAGATTGTACACGTTGTTGGAAATTGAATCGTAACCAACTGATTGTCCGCCACTTACACCAATATAATACCCAATTCTCGGATTCGGATTATACCGAAAGAACACTCCTGCTCCGGGTTTTATGTATTGCATACTTTCCAGGGTATTATTAATGTCTCCAAATGAATTTGTAACTCCTCCCCACAGCCCTATCTCAGCTTCCTGGGCATTACTTTTCGAGCAACACAATAGTATAGCAGTAATGAAAACGAATGAATATAAACGAAGATCCAACATTAAAGGGTCGCAAAGTTACGGAAATGAAGGCTTAACGGGAAAAAATGGGGGATTATTGTTTGGGTTGTGATATTCTGAGTTCTGACATGTAGTAGATCTCCTGCGTCGATCACTACATGTTTCGGTTCTGGGTTCGGGGTTCTGAGTTCTGAGTTCTGGGTTCTGGACGGAGGAAATACTTTCGGGTGTCAATCCGATTAATGTTCTTTATTCTTTGTTCTTTATTCGATATTATTTTCATTGTTCAATTCGAAGGATAAACTTCCGGTTGAGGATCCGATTGATATTTTTTATTTTTTGATTGTTATTGGATATTCATCCGGGTTCCATGCGGAGGAAATACTCCCGGGTGACAATCCGATTAATGCCTGCCCGGCCCCTGACGGGTTCTTTATTCTTTGTTCTTTACCTGCCTGGCGACTGCCGGCAGGTTCGATATTATTTTCATTGTTCAATTCGAAGGATAAACTTCAGGGTGAGGTTCCGATTAATGTTTTTTATTTTTTGATTGTTATTGGATATTCCTCCGTGTTCCATGCGGAGGGAATACTCCCGGGATGTCGAACCGATTAATGTTTTTTATTTTTTGATTGTTATTGGATATTCATCCGGGTTCCATGCGGAGGAAATACTTTCGGATGTCGATCCGATTAATATTTTTTATTTTTTGATTGTTATTGGATATTCATCATTGATCAATTCGATGTAAAACTTCCTTCTTAACTGTGAACCAAAATTTTGCCAATACGTATAAAATATATAATTTTGCACGTATAACTAAATAATTCATGGACACTAAATTAACCTTAAAGCTAGACGAAGAAATTATTGAACAGGCAAAGATCTATGCTAAAAATAAAAATACCAGTCTTTCAAAACTCATTGAAAGTTACCTTGGATTATTAGTTGACCCAAGTGACAACCAAGAGGTAACACCCTTTGTTAAAAGTTTATCTGGTGTGGTTAATTTGCCAAAAAACTACGATCATAAAAAAGAGTATAAAAAACATCTCCTAAACAAATACTCTAAATAATATGATGAAGGTATTTGTTGATACTGATGTTTGTATTGATCTATTATCTGGACGAAAACCATTTAATAAAACTGCTGAAGTAATATTTTCACTTGCAGATAAAGGTAAAATTAAAATTTACGTTTCTTCACTCTCCTTTGCCAATATAGATTATGTATTGCGCTCACAATATTCAACTACACATTCGAGACAAATAATTGCAAAGTTTAAAACGTTAGTCAATGTGCTACCTGTTGACAACAAAACAATTGACCTGGCAATAGCCTCAAATTTTAATGACTTCGAGGATGCTATTCAATATTCTTGTGCAATTGAAAATAATTTAACCTTGCTAATTACTCGAAATATAAAAGACTTTAAAAAAGCAACTATTAAAGTTTTGACACCTGAAATGTTTGTGACTCAAACTTAGGTGAGGGTTTGCAGGGTTGACAAGGTTTTCAGGGTTCTGAGTTCGGTGTTCTGGGTTCTGAGTTCAGGGTTCTGGGTTCGAGACGGAGGGGAATCACGGGTTGCCTGAACCTTTGATGAAGTCTGGTTGAAAGGGTTCAAGGAGTTGAAGGGGGGTTTGATTCGGAGGAAAAACTTCCGGGTGGTGTTCCGATTAATGTTCTTTATTCTTTGTTCATTATTCGATATTATTTTGAGATTTTAATACGGAGGAAAAACTTCCGTGTAGTCGATCCGATTAATGCCTGCCCGGCCACTGACGGGGTCTTTATTCTTTGTTCTTTATTCGATATTATTTTGAGATTTTAATACCGAGGAAAAACTCCCGGGCTGTGATCCGATTGATATTTTTTATTTTTTGATTGTTATTGGATATTAAAAATTAGTTGGCAGGGTTTGCAGGGTTGACAAGGTTTTCAGGGTTACTAGGTTCAGGATGGAGGGAAAATCTCGAGGGTTTCAAAATTGTTTACAGCGACTGTTACTGCAGCTAGGTATAGGGTTGAAAGTGTTTATTACGGAGGAAAAGTATCCAATGTTACGAAACTCACCGCTCACTATTCACCTCTAACCATTTATTGGATGACAATAATTTCATTTGCCAATTCTCCATTTCGTGTTATAATAGAAACCAAATAAATTCCAGGAATTAAATTTTCTATATTAATTGTATTTTCATCAAATTTAATTGGAACAGAAACTCCATTTACAGAATAAATTGTTGCTGATCGAATATTTACTTTGGAATAAATTTTATTTGTCGCGGGATTTGGAAATAATATTTTAGATGCTGTTTCCGGAAGCGGATCATTGATGGATGTTGCTGTTACATTGGTTAATTTCCAACTATCATTGGTAACAATTCCTGTCATCATCCACAATGCATTATTATAAACAGTTACAGCACCCGCATGACGACCAACATAAGGCGGATTTTTTAATTCATGCCAATCAATTCCATTTTCTGAATACCAGGTTTCGTCATCGTCGGTTTGATTTTCGATGCCGCAAACAACCCAAATTTTATTGTCGAAATATGCAACATTGTGCCAATATCTGGGTCCCCATGGCGCGGCGGGATTTATGAGTTGCCAATCAATTCCATTATTTGTTTTCCAAACATCATTAAAATATCTGCGGTCATTTAATCTTCCCCCTCCCATCAACCACAAAAAACCTTCATCATCCACACAAGAATTTCCAACCATACCACGAGGATTCCATGGAGCATCGGGTAATTGTGTCCAGCTTTCACCATCAGCACTTTGCCACACCTGATTTAAATTATAAAACACACCTGTAAATGGTTGCCCACCATAATTTAAAATATTTCCATTTAAACTCGCTACCATGTGCATGGTTCGAGGAGGATCAAAGCCTGGTATACTATCCAATACTTTGATCCAATTAATTCCATCCGCACTTTTCCAAATGTCACTTAATGCCCCTGACTGAGGATCACCTCCTATCACCCACATAAAATTATCATGCACCAACCAACCGCTTACATGCCGACCTAACCATGGAGCTTCTGTTTCGAAAGTAAAATTTGCACCGTCGGTAGAACTATAAATTTCGCTGCAGGTATAATTATTTTCCTCGTGATACGGAGGATCCCATCCACCGATGAGCCACATTTTATCTTTAAAATTTAAAAGTCCACTTCCATCGCGTGCTGTGAAAGGCAATTCCGGAGAAACATTTTCCCATTGATATTCGCTGATAATAAATTTACCAACGTAACCTGAATATTCCGGATTTAATTTATCGGTAATTCTCAATTCAATCGTTGTTCCGGGTGTATATGGAAGCGGGAAATAATAGGGTGTCCATTCCGTTAATTGATTTTGATCAGACAACAACCAAATGCCATCGCTATTTAATTGATATTCCAATAAAACAGAATCACTCACAACATTTTCGTTATAATACCAAAAAACGTATGCCGTATCATTTTGAATATATGCATCCGTTGACCTCGGACTCACAAAATGAAAAGGTTTGTGATCATGAAAAAGTGCGTGTATCTCCGATTGGTTCAATCCTTTATCGTAAATGGCAATATCATCAATTGTTCCATTAAATCTGTGTGGTAAAGATCCAACAACAAGATCAATTGCATCACCAATAGTTCCCCAATAATAGGTTTCATGATATAAAACACGATCATGCCAGAATTGTATGGTGTCGGAATTGCGTTTCACTACAAAATGATGCCATTGTCCGTTGTGATATTGTCCGGGACCACCTTCTGCAAGACGATTATCCACCCAACCGGAACCATTCCAATAAATAAATGATGCATAATATAATTCGGGAATAGTTTGTAAAATACTATTTCCATTTAATTGAATTTCAAAATTGTTAATAGTATCATGTGCTGCTTCTTTGATGGAGAATATATTCATAGTTTCAGGTGAACTTGTTTTCAACCAAAAACTAAAAGTAAAATCTCCTGTTAAGGGAGTAAAATCATCAATTGGAATTATTAAGGAATCAGAAATTCCATTTAATAATAGCGCTGCATTTTCATTTCCAAACCTATCTTCAGCGAAAGAGCATCCACCCGCAATTGCATCATTACTTAACCCTGAAGAATCTAACGTATTATTATTAAAAGGATAAAACGCTACCAATGCATCCGTGGGGATTTGAGAAAATAAATTAAATGAAATTATTAATGGCAGAATTGTCAGATATTTCATTGGATAAAAATACAAAGTTCTGGGTTCTGAGTTCGGGGTTCTGAGTTCGGGGTTCTGAGTTCTGAGTTCGGGGTTCTGGACAGAGGAAATACTTTCGGGTGTCAATCCGATTAATGTTCTTTATTCTTTGTTCTTTATTCGATATTATCTACAAGTTATATTTCGAAGGAAAACCTTCAGGGCTGTCATCCGATTGATATTTTTTATTTTTTGATTGTTATTTGATATTTAAAATGGGTTGAAAATAATTAAACTCGAAGGAAAATCTTCCAATGATAAAAACTGACAACTGTTACTGAGACTGCGACTGTTCCAAAGAGTTAAATCCAAGGAAAAATCTTTCAATGATACAAACTCACTACTCACCTCTCCACATTCACCAGCTAATTCCTTTGATCCACACCCAATCCCAATTTATTTCTCAACGTATCGAGAAAATTCTGCTCATTTGGGCGTATTAAGATAACGGTAAAATTTTCTTTGCGCACGGCAAGCTGCACTGTTGCGTCAACGGTTTCAAAACGGGAGTCGAGGGTCACCAAAAAATGTTCGCTTCTTCCTTCAATTTCGAAACTGATTACGGAGGCGTCGGATACTATTATGGGACGAATATTTAAATTGTGCGGTGCAACCGGTGTG
Source organism: Bacteroidota bacterium (assembly GCA_016706865.1). Lineage (NCBI taxonomy): Bacteria > Pseudomonadati > Bacteroidota > Bacteroidota bacterium. Next base: position 541,903 of record JADJIS010000001.1, read on the forward strand.
ATTACAAAATTTTCGGAAGATGGAAATATAATTGGACCACCACAACTCAAAGAATAACCTGTGGATCCTGTTGGAGTGGAAATAATTAATCCGTCAGCCCAATAACTCATTAAAAATTCACCATTGATATAAGTATGAATGGTGATCATTGCCGAACTATCTTTTTTATGGATAGTAAATTCGTTGAGTGCGAAGTTATTTCCTTTAAACAATCCCGGAATATTAGAATCGAGATGAATTAGTGTTCGTTCATCGCGCGATATTGTCCCTTGTTCGAGTGCATCGATACAAGATGCAATTTCATCTTTACCTATGCTTGCTAAAAATCCTAATCTTCCGATATTAATTCCAACGATTGGAATATGCGTGTCTCTCACAATTGTAATGGTATCCAATAAAGTACCATCACCACCAACAGAAAAAATATAATCTATAATTTTAATAATATCCTGATCTTTTTCCGTAAAAAATTCAGGAGGTTTTTTGAAGGTGATATTATTAATGAGGTGCGGAAAATAATCTTTATGAATAAAATATCTGATATTGCGATCGGATAACAGATCGAATAATTGTTGCACGTAGGGAAGTGCATCTTTTTTAATTAATCGTCCGTAAATTGCAATGGTCATGATAAAAATTAAATATTGAGATAATTCATCAATGAATCGTAGCGATCCTTAATAATTTCGCCCATGTCAGATTCCTGAAAAAATGCTTTCACCGCATATTCATATCGATCAAAGGTAGCTACGATATGTTTTATTTCGGTGCTGTCCACTTTCAATGTTACCGCGTGTTTCCCGGTATCGGAATCCACATTAAAATACAAACTTAAAATATGTGCACCGTTGCTTTCCACAATTCTTGCAATATCGCTCAGCACATAATCTGTTTTATTATTTAATTCCAAAATAATAACTCCGCCGGGTTCACTTATGGCGGTCATTTTTGCGAAATTGAATAATAAACTTTGTAAGGTAATTAATCCAAGATAATTTTGTTTACTGTCAACTACGGGAATTATAGAAGATTTTAATCCTGCAGCAACACGCAACACTTCGTAAATATGCTCCGTATCCTTTACAAAAGGTTTATATAAATTCTTAAGAAATTTTCCGAGTTGTTCGTGGGTATTATTAAAATCGAGAATATCATCCTCACTAACTAAACCCATATATTTTTTATTCTCAACAAGGGGAAGGTGTGTGAGTTTAAATTCATACATCCATTCTATCGCCTTATCTCCTGTATCCTTTATTTTAAGAGGAGGAACATTTTCGGATATGATATCTTTTGCAAGCACTTTATTTTATTTCGTCGAGGAATTCGCTCAAATAACGATTAAATTCCTCCGGTTGTTCCATCATGGGTGCGTGTCCACATTCATCAATGAATAATAATTTTGAATTCGGTATCAGCTTATGAAATTCTTCTCCAACAAAAGGAGGCGTGATGGTATCGTTATTCCCCCATACCAGCAAGGTTGGTGCCGTAATTTTAGAAACTTCTTCCGCAAGATTTTGTCTTATAGCACTTTTTGCTGTTGTGAGCACTCTTAATACCTTATTTCTGTCGTTCACTATATCAAATAACTCATCAACCAGCTCTTTAGTTGCAAAAGCAGGGTTGTGGAAGGTAAGTTCTGCCTTTTTCTTGATGTATTCGTAGTCTCCGCGTTTCGGATAACTGTCGCCCATGGCGCTTTCAAACAATCCTGAACTTCCTGTAAGCACCACGCCTTTAATTTTTTCCGGATTGCGTAATGCGTAAATGAGGGCAATATGTCCGCCCAACGAATTTCCCATTACAATTACCTTATCGTATTTTTTCCATGCGACAAAACGTTCCACATAATCAACAAAACCGCCTACAGTAGACTCTTCCAGCGGCAGATCATACAATGGAAGTATTGGTATCACCACCTTGTGGGTGGCTTTAAAGTGTTCTATTATATCGAAAAAATTACTCAGCGCCCCGAATAAACCATGTAAAAGCATCAGCACATCGCCTTCGCCTTCTTCAACATATTTAAATCCGTTTTCTTCCGTTATCGTGTGGTCCATACCCATCAGTGAATCACAAAAATATGAATTTTGGATTGTTTAATACGTTTTGATTTCAGAAATCAGGAATTAAGGGTATTGAACCAGTTGCGAAGCATACTAAATCCTGCAGTTGTTAGTATGGATTCAGGGTGGAATTGCAGCCCATACAGTGGTAATTCACTGTGTTTTAGCGCCATTGGTTCATTCCCGATAACAGTGGAAGCAATTATTTTTAAGGAGGCGGGAATATTGTCAATATTTAGCGAATGATAGCGCATAACCTCCGTTTCTGTCGGAATTTCAGAGAAGATGGGGTCGTTTTCCAAATAAATTTTAGAAGTTTTGCCGTGAAAGGGAAGCGCTGAGTGTATCAGTTTAGCGCCAAAAAATTGCCCTAAAGCCTGATAACCCAGGCAAATGCCTAGAATTGGGAGTGTTTCATGGAAGTAATTAATTGTTTCCAGCGTAATTCCGGCATCGTCCGGTGTTTTTGGTCCCGGAGAAATTACAATGGCTTGGGGGGATAATAATTTAATTTCCTCCACAGTAATTTCATCATTCCTTTTTACAAGTACTTCTGCGCCAAGTTGAGATAAATAATCGTAGAGATTATAGGTGAAGGAATCATAATTATCGAGCAGCAGTATCATTCTGCAATGCCTTTTGGTTTAGAAGTTTCCAGATCTTCAAACCATTGTTGGAGAGAATTAAAGATATTTTTTACGGGAGGAATTACTTTTCCGATCGTTTCAATAGTTTTAGGAGCAAAGGGTTCCACTTTTTCGTAAACAATAGATTCTGTTTTTAATTCTGAAGTTAATAATCCTGCATTATTACCATAAAATAAAATGGTAGAAAAAAGCATGGTCCATATCACGCTCCAAATAATTGCACCTGCTAGCTGATTGATAAAATTTAATTTCAGTAATTTGAAAAATCCCTCCAATAATTTTTCCAATAATCTAAATAAAAGATATATACCAATAAATACCAGCATAAAAGAAATAAGCGGAAGGTATTTAGAGGAAATATTAAACCATTTATCGATATAAATTGCAGTTAATTCACTCAGATATACTGCAGCCATAATACCGATCACAAGTGCGAGCAGTGACACAATAGAGTGAATTAATCCCTTCCTATATCCGTGAATAAAGGCGAGCAGTAAAACAATTGCAAATACAATATCTAATACCACGTAGAATAAATAAACTGTTCGAGCAAAAAAATTATTTTGCGAAAATAAAATTAATCTCCGCTCAACATTGCTTTCACCATTGCGGAAACGGCTTTTCCATCTGCTTTTCCGGCAAGTTGTTTTGTTGCGGCACCCATCACTTTTCCCATATCCTGAGGACCTGTTGCGCCCATGGTAGCAATTATAGTATTCAGAATTGCGCGTAATTCATCCTCACTCATTTGTGCGGGAAGAAATTTTTCTATCACTGCAATTTCTTCTGCTTCCACTTCTGCAAGTTCAGGTCTGTTTTGTTGTGTATAGATATCAAAACTTTCTTTGCGTTGTTTTAACAATTTCTGCAAAACCTGCATTTCTTTTTCGTCGCTTAAAGTATCATCGGCACCTTTCTCTGTTTTAGCGAGCAATAAAGCAGATTTAACTCCCCTCAAAGCACGCAATCTGCCTTCTTCACGATTTTTCATGGCAGTTTTGATATCTTCATTTACCTGATCGAATATGGTCATATTTTTTGTTTTAGAAGTGCAAAGTTCGGAAATTTTTAGGGAACATGTCGTGAATCGTGAATCCTGAGTCGTGAGTCCGGGGTGTCTAGTGTATCATTAATTCCACCTTTTGTTATCATGATACCTAAAAAGCAGAAAGGAGAAAGGAGAAAGGAGTTTAAATTTCTTGCGAAATTTTTGTTGAAGTCCGTTAGTGAGACCCTAGCTAAGAGCGAGAGCCTCACTTTTTTTCCCGAAACTTTGTTTTTCCACCGTTTGTTTTCCTGATACTTGATACTAAATAGGAGAAAGGAGAGAGGAGAGAGGAGTAAGGAGTTCAAATTTCTTGCGAAATTTTTGTTGAAGTCCGTTAGTGAGACCCTCGCTAAGAGCGAGAGCCTCACTTTTTTTCCCGAAACTTTGTTTTTCCACCGTTTGTTTTCCTGATACATGATATCCGCTACCTGATACACCCTTGAGTCCTATGTCAATTTCCACTGTCCTATGTCAAGTCCTATGTCATGTGTCCTATATCCTATTTCCTACTTCCTATTCCCCCCCTGCGCCAGCACTTTTTTGTAATACGCTTCATACTGAGGAAGTATATTTTCCAGCGAAAACTTATTCGCCTGCATTATTGCATTTTTTTTGAATTGTTTAAGTGTTTCTTCATCCTTTAAAATAAGCATTGCGTTTTTTGCCATATCTTCCACATCGCCAACATTACTTAAATAACCGGTAACACCTTGAATATTAATTTCCGGAATACCGCCGGTGTTTGTGGAGATAACCGGCACTTCGCAAGCCATTGCTTCCAATGCTGCTAAACCGAAACTTTCTGTTTCTGAAGGGAGAATAAAGAGATCTGCAATTGCCAATAACTCTTCTACAGCTTCTTGTTTGCCAAGAAAATAAACATCATCCTCCATACAAACCTGGCGTGTTAATTTTTCTACGTTTTGTCTTTCGGGCCCGTCGCCAATCAATAATAATTTTGCAGGAATTTGTTCTTTAATTCTGCAAAAAACCTGTACAACATCTTCAACTCTTTTTACTTTTCTGAAATTGGAAGTGTGTACAATTATTTTCTCTCCGTTTTTTGCAATTACCTGTCGGAAATGTTCTTTGTCGAGTTTTTTAAATCTGCTGAAATCTATAAAATTGGGAATTACTTCAATATCTTTTACAATATCAAAATTTGTATAAGTATCATCTTTCAAACTTTGAGATACTGAGGTAATACCATCACTTTGGTTAATAGAAAATGTAACAACCGGAATAAATGTTTCATCCTTGCCCACTAAAGTAATATCAGTTCCATGTAAAGTTGTGATGAATGGAAGATGATAATTTTTTTCCTTCAGAATTTGTTTTGCGATATAAGCAGCACTTGCATGCGGAATGGCATAATGCACGTGAAGCAGGTCCAATTTCTCAAAAAGAGCCACATCCACTATTTTGCTGGCAAGTGCAGTTTCATATGGCGGATATTCAAAAAGGGGATAATTGCTGAAGTTCACTTCATGAAAAAAAATGTTCTCGTGGAAAGAATCCAGGCGAAAAGGTTGTTTATAGGTGATAAAATGCACTTTGTAGCCCTTATCTGCCAAGGCTTTCCCAAGTTCTGTGGCTACAACCCCGCTTCCTCCGTAGGTTGGGTAACAAACTATTCCAATTTTCATCATGTGAAGGTAATGGGTTTAATAATGGTATAGCGATGAAATTTGTTCCATAAAAAGTTCAAAATTTAGGAATTAACAAATTAATGTGTGAATTGTTTATTTTCTGTTCAGACGAATACGTTTCCATAAAATTTTAATCCCGTGCAGCATAAAAAATTGAACTATCAGATTAATAAAGTAAATACCAAAAAAGAAAATTGTTCCTTTATTACTGGAACTATAGCGGATCTCATGGCCAGCCAAACTAAATATATGTTCGATAAATGATAAAGGGAAAAATAAAACAAAGCTAAATATTTCCATTAAAGAAAACAGCCATTTTGCATGTTCACTATAGTCGCCTTCTTCGTTGTAGGTTAATAGCACAATCAAATAAATACCGAAGAATTCGATGATGCCTGCGATTAAAATAAAGAGTAATAAATTTTTTAGGGGTTTATTCATCTTGATTGAAAAATACAGTTTTCCTCTTAACATTGCTTTTCATTGAGGTTCATGAATTAGGCCACGAAGGCACGAAGACACAAAGGTTTCACAAAGAAAAACTTAGTGAATGCTTAGTGTCTTTGTGTCTTCGTGGCAAAAATACATTTTTGATAGAGCCACTAATCAATTCCTGTTTTAAGTTTAAATCCATCGCGAATTAATTCATAACCAAATGTAATAACCAGAAATTGTATAAAACAATTAATTACAAATAAAATTATCGTGAAAATAAAACCAACATCTACAGGATTTACAAATACAAATATGGGAAATCCCACAGTATATTTTAATAAAGGAATTGGAAAAATATAACATACAAAGGCAAGGAAAAAAACATAACCCCAAAATAATATTGTGCGGTTTATTTTCATTTTTAATCACTTGCTGCACCACCAACAACATTCTTACTCAAAAAACTTTCATAGATCACATCCATGATCTTATTTCTGGTGCCTTCTGAACTCAATTTATTGGGATCAGCAGTTGGTTGTACGCGGTTTGAAAGAAAAATATATAAAAGATCGTATTTAGGGTCGGCCCAAACACAAATTCCGGTAAATCCTTGATGCCCAAAAGTTTGGGCGGAAGCATACTGGCTGCAAGGAGAGGTATTAATAAGATCCGGTTTATCGAAACCCATTCCGCGGCGAGAGATGCTGCTTTGTTTTTTTGTCCAGGCGTTAATTGTTTGTTCGGGTAAATATTGTTGACCTCCATAATTTCCTCCATTTAACAACATCTGATACAAAATTGCGAGGTCTTCGGCATTGGAAAATAATCCGGCGTGGCCTTCCACTCCGCCCATCATTGCAGCACCCATATCGTGTACATAACCTTGTACAGTTTGGTAACGAAAATAATTATCATTTTCTGTTGGAACTATTTGCGATTTATCAAAATTATTTAATGGATTAAAACAGGTTGTCTGCATTCCGAGAGGAGCATAAAACATAGAATTAACAAATTTATCCAAAGGCACTCCCGCAATTTTTTCCGCTATACGTTTTGAAATATATAATCCGAGATCACTGTATACATAATTATTTTTTTCCTTTAAGGGTTTGTTCTGAATTAAACTCCAAACGGTATCCTTATAATCATCGCGCATATATAATCCATCAGCAACCAAAGTTGTGAAACCTTTTATTTTCGACTGGTTGTAATAGGCGGGATCAATTGTTCCATCCTCCTTTAATGTTTTTTTGTAAAAGGGGATCCATGCAACCAAACCTGATTGATGTGTGAGAATATCACTCAATTTTAAATTCGCAATTTCTGTACCCTTGGTTTCCGGTAAATAATCGACAACTGTTTTAGAAAGATCGAGCAAACTATCACTGTATAATTTCATCAACATAGAAACAGTTGCCGTTGTTTTTGTAACGGAAGCAAGATCGTAAATACTGCTGAGTTCAACAGGAGTTTTTTTATCGTATTTATAATATCCGTATGCTTTATCCCAAATTACTTTTCCATTTTTTGCAACCAATACCTGGCAACCCGGGGCAGCCTGTACTGCAATACAAGCCTTTGCAATGGAATCAATTTTATTTAAATAATAAACATCCATTCCCACCTCCTGCGGTATGGTGTATTTTAATCTGTTTAAAGAACCTGTTTGCACGCCATCGTTCGCTAAAAATATTCCGGAACCTACAGGCAATTTTCCATCGAATGGAATTGCCCCGAACATCGCCATGGCAGTTGCTTGTTGGGTATACGCATCATCGTCATATGCAACAATATGATATTGTGCTGTTTCAAATTTTTCAAGAGAATAGGGAGTTCCGAAAACTACTGTTGCAGTTTTAGTAACAAGAGAAAGTTTCCATATCAGATTTTCTGTATTTGCAGTAATTCCATATTCACTTGTTCGTGCACGTTTCATATCATGCACTCCAACAACTACCACTTCATAGTTTTTTAGTTTTTCATACATCTGAATAAAAGTGGCAGGATCTGCATCTTTACTGATCTGATAATTATCAATTTTGATATATTTTCCGAGGTATTCCTGAAAGGTGGATTTTTTTCCATTTCCTACACTTAAGGAAGCGATGAAAATAGTGTCAATTTTTTTAAATGGAATTAGACTATCGATTCCGTTTGCAAGTGTTATACTGTTTTCTGTGATTTTTCTTTTTATTAATGTTGCTTTATCGGAATTAAGATCGAATGTTACATTTTGTAATTTTACAGGCTTATATTTATTTAATCCAACGAATGCTTTCGCCTTTAAAATTCTACGCACACTTTCATCCAGCCTTTCCTCTGTAATTGTTCCAATTTCTATTGCCTTTTTTATAGATTCATAAGCAAGCGGAACATTTTCACTAAACAATAAAAAATCGTTTCCGGCTAAAAACGCTTTTACTTCCAGTTCACCTGTTTCATAATATGCACTAACCCCTTTCATATTTAATGCATCGCTGAAAACCAATCCGCGAAAACCGAGTGTATCTCTTAAAAGATCCGTTCCAATTTTTTTGGATATGGACGATGCATGATTATTTACACTATCCAAAGAAGGAATATATAAATGCGCCAGCATGATAGAACCTAATCCTTCGTTCATTAAAATTTTAAATGGAAATAATTCTAAGGTGTCGAGATGCGCATAGGAATGATTAATAATTGGCAACGTAACATGACTATCAGTAGATACGTCTCCATGTCCCGGAAAATGCTTTCCGCAGGCAAGAATATTATTATCCTGCATGGCATTCATGTACATCAATCCCTTTAAAGCGACATTATATTTATTCTCCCCAAAAGAACGATCACCAATTACAGGATTTTGAGGATTATTATTAACATCAATAACCGGAGCAAAATTGCAATGCACACCCAATCTTTTAAGTTGTTGCGCAATGAGTTCTCCCACCTCATAAACAGTAGAATCATCGCTCATTGCTCCCCAGGTGAGCTGGCGCTGGAAGGAAATAACAGAATCGAGTCGCATCGCAGGTCCCCATTCAGCATCCATGGCTAACATGAGCGGAATTTTGGACATACTTTGGTAGTTATTGGTCAGTTTTACCTGTCGCATAGGCCCACCTTGCATAAAAATGAGACCCCCGATCTGATATTTTTTGATCAGCGTTTCAATTTCTTTCACATGGGCAGCATCTTTATTGGAATAGGCGGCAACCATAAAAAGCTGCCCAATTTTTTGATCCAGAGTCATAACCTGCATGAGGGAATCAACCCAAGGATAATTTTGGTCGTAGTACGCGAGTTTCTTATCTGTGTCAATTTCAGGCGATTGTACACGGAAAGATGCCGATGCAAAACCGACAGTAAATAAAAATATGAATAAAAATCTTGGATACAAATGTTTTGTTTTTTACGATGACCTTAAACTATTTTGCAAAAGTAATTCGAACTTTATGCCAACACAGAGTATTTACACATAAACTGTTGTTATCATCACTAAATTTAAGACAATAGTTCAAAGGAATTATCTTTATTTGCAAAGAAACGATGAACTTGTTTTTTTTGATACAACTTTGCAGAAATTATTTAGTCTAGAGAGGTTGAGGCATACATGGCAGATATAATTCATTTATTACCGGATTCGATTGCAAATCAGATAGCTGCTGGAGAAGTAATTCAGCGACCGGCTTCGGCTGTGAAGGAATTGCTCGAAAACGCCGTTGATGCAGGTGCTACGGAGATCAGGCTGATGATTAAGGATGCCGGCAAAACGCTTATTCAGGTGATCGACAATGGCTGTGGAATGAGTGTAACAGATGCCAGAATGTGTTTTGAGCGACATGCTACCTCCAAAATAAGAACTGCGGAAGACATTTTTAAGATAAGAACCAAAGGTTTTAGGGGGGAAGCTATGGCAAGTATAGCAGCAATTGCACAGGTTGAACTCAAAACCAGGTTGCCTCAGGAAGAAATTGGTAACAGAATTGTGATAGAGGGGTCTGATATCATTAGTCAGGAACAGGTGCAATGCGCCCCGGGAAGCAATATTTCGGTAAAAAACTTGTTTTATAATGTTCCGGCGAGGAGAAATTTCCTAAAATCGAATACTGTTGAGTTAAAACATATTATCGACGAGTTTGAACGGGTTGTTTTGGCACATCCCGGTATATTTTTCAGTTTGCAGAACAATGGAATAGAATTATTTCACTTAAAACCGGGAAATTATCGCCAGCGTGTAATTCATTTATTCGGAAGTAATTATAACGAAAAATTAGTTCCGATAGAAGAAAATACCTCGGTGGCAAATATTCGGGGATTTATCGGAAAACCGGATTCTGCAAAAAAAACCAAGGGAGAACAATTCTTTTTTGTAAATAACCGATATATCAGGAGTCCCTATTTACACCATGCAGTTATGAGTGTATATAATGATTTGATTGCGGAGGGAAATTATCCTTTGTATACAATTTATATAGATATAGATCCGTCTCGTATCGATGTGAATGTGCATCCTACAAAACAGGAGATCAAATTTGAGGACGAACGAATAATTTACACCTTTATTCAGGCAGGTGTGCGTCATGCATTGGCACAATATAGTGTTACACCAACTTTGGATTTTAGTTTGGATCCAACTTTTGCAAATCTTCCCAGTTTTTATAAAAAACAACCGCAGGATACTGTTTCAAAAAATACATCTTTTAAGACTTATGAAAGCAGGATGAATGAAAATCCTGTTTTTGAGAAATCTAATTTTCCGGATTTTCAACCTAAAGAATTTGATCGGGAATTAACTGCAGTTGAAAATAAGGAAACAGAAAAAGCCGGTGGAAATGAGGAAAAGATATTTGGATATAATACAGAAACAACACCTTCATTTCAGATCCATAATCAATATATAGTTGCACAAATAAAATCGGGATTTATTGTGATCGATCAGCAGGCTGCACACGAACGGGTTTTGTATGAAAAATATTTAACGCAGTTGCACAATAAAAAACATCATACACAGCAGCAGTTATTTCCGCAGAGTTTAACATTATCCGGTGGAGATGCTGCAATTTTACTTGCCTTATTGCAGGATATCAATAATTTAGGTTTTGATATTCAACCATTTGGCAAAGAAACATTTGTAATACATGGAGTACCGGTGGAATTTGAAAATGGGAACGAACAAAAGGTGATAGAAGATCTTATTGAACAATTTAAGGAAGACAAGGCTGCATTAAAATTGCACAAACACGAAGGCATTGCAAAATCGCTTGCAAGATCAAATTCCATTAAACGCGGACAAAAACTGGATGAGCGCGGAATGCGTCATTTGACCGATCAGTTATTTGCGTGTTCAACACCTTTTGTTTCCCCATTCGGGACCTTAACATTTACCACTTTTTCGCTTGACGAATTAGCTAAACAATTTCAGAAAAACAATTAAAAAATAGATGTTTACGCGTTTTAATTATTTACCTCCAGTAATAAAAAATTTATTGATCCTGAATGGATTGATATTTTTAGCTACTCTTGTATTTCCGGATCTGCTTGGAAAACTTGCTATGTATTTTCCCACTTCACCGGATTTTCAGCCTTATCAGATCGTGACACATATGTTCACACACGCCAATTTAGGGCATATTTTCTTTAATATGTTTGCATTGTGGATGTTCGGATCTGTATTAGAAAATGTTTGGGGCCCCAAAAGGTTTTTAACCTTCTTTTTAATTACAGGATTTGGAGCAGCATTATTACATATGGGTGTAAATGGATATCAACTTTATAATGCAGTAGGTACATTAAATCCGGATGTTAGTATAGGTAGCGATATGATATCCGGAAATTATTCGCAAGCCCAACTTGCAAAAATAGCGTCGTGTTTTGCCCCAACGGTCGGGGCTTCCGGAGCTGTGTATGGCATCCTCATAGCTTACGGTATGTTATTTCCAAATACACTGCTTTATGTTTATTTGTTATTTCCGATAAAAGCAAAATACCTCGTTATTATTTTAATTGCGGTGGAGGTTTATTTTGGTTTCGTAAATAGTCCTACTGATAACGTAGCACACTTTGCGCATCTTGGCGGGGCATTATTTGGATTTATATTGATAAAATATTGGGGGAGAAATAAACGACGTTTTTATTAATGAATATCCGCGACGACATTAAACATCAATTCATGCATGGAAACGCAATAATGAAAATATTGCTGGTGAATGTATTGATATTTGCAGCACAATCCGTTGTTTTTCTGATTGCCTATTTTGGAGGATTTAAGGAGGAATACGTTTTATTTTTAAGTAAATGGTTTTGGGTAAGTACCGATCTCAATGTTTTGATCACAAGACCCTGGACAATTTTTACTGCAATGTTAATGCATGACCCTGAAGATATATTTCATATACTCAGCAACATGTTATATCTCTTCTTTTTCGGAAGAATATTTGTTGATTTTATTTCACAGAAAAATTCCTGGCCATTATTTTTAACCGGTGGTCTTGTTGGGACATTCGTGTCGATAGCAACATATAATCTTGCACCCTCGGTAAGGGATCTTGTTGGTATTCCAATGGTTGGAGCTTCCGCAGGCGTTATGGCAATAGTTTTGGCTGCTGCCACACTGGTGCCAAATTACAGTGTGAATATTATTTTTATCGGTCCTGTAAAATTGAAATACATAGCTTTATTGGTTGTGGTAATCGATCTGTTAAGCATTCCTTCTGAATATAATTTAGGTGGACATATAGCCCATCTGGGAGGAGCACTTACGGGATATTTATTTATAAGGTCTTATCAAAGCGGTCGACCCTGGTTTGAATGGTGGCCGAAGTTTGAAAATTTTATTGTGCGTTTATTTGAAAAAAAGAAACCTAAAGTTGTATATGTAAATCGAAATCCTGCTCCTAAAAAAACTTCTATGGGCAGAGATGAAAAAGACATTGAAGAGCAGGTTAAAACAGATGCCATTCTGGATAAAATTAAAGCAGGTGGATATGATAGTTTGAGTAAAGCGGAAAAAGATTTTTTATTTAAAGTAAGCAATAAGAAATGAAGTGGTGGCATAAATTAATATTGATATTTACTATCCTCAATTTAATTCTACTGATAGGAGCCTATATGGCAATGTATATCAGTCCGGAAAGTTTTTGGCCGGTAGCTTTTATCGGATTAGGATATATTCCCGTTTTGCTAGTATACCTTTTTTTTATGGTGATCTGGTTTTTTATCCGTAAAAAAGTATTTTATGTTTTGCTGGTATTTTTATTATTAGGGTTTAATGCGCATAGGAGTTATTTGGCAATTGGCTCAATCAAAAAAACAGATACAGAAGGGAAAAAAACATATACCATTTTACAATACAATGTTCAGGGATTTGATGCATACAATAAAGATGGCAAATACCTTAACCGAGAAGAAATAATTTCCAATATTGCAGAAGCAAAAGCAGATATTATTTGTTTGGAAGAATTTAATACCTACCATAATCATCCAACGGAAAAAAGCAATCTTGATATGGTTGTAGCAGCAACCGGATTAAAACATCAGTATTACTATAAAGCATACGAAAATTCCAAATCGACAAGAAGTTTTGGGTTGATCATACTTTCGAGATTTCCGGTAATTAATTCCGGACACCTCGAATATCTATCATTAAGCAGATTAAATTCAACTATTTATGCCGATCTATTAATAGAAAATGATACGATTCGTGTTTTTTGTTCTCATTTACAGTCAACACAATTAAGCCATTACGATCTCGATTTTATTGAAGCGAGCAACGACGCACAAACCGATTTTGACGCCGACAGGATAACAAATAAATTAAAAATGAGTTATGCATTACGCGCGCAGGAAGCTGACAGCGTATCTATTTATTTAAAAAAATCACCACACCCAATTATATCCTGCGGTGATTTTAATGATACTCCTGTATCATATACCTATCGCAAAATGAGTGAGGATTTACAGGATGCCTTTTTGCAAAAAGGATTTGGCATCGGTGCAACCTATGCCCCGTTTCCCTTTATCCGGATCGACTATCAATTGTTTGATGAAGATAAATTTGAAATTGTTGATTTTAGACGAATAAAAGAAAGATCGAGTGATCATTATCCTTGTGTAACTACGTTTGTGGTGAATGAGTAATGAGTAATGAGGTTGATCCTCGACAGCCGGGTGTATTTACTCCTGACTAATGACTATTGACGGAAAGTGGTGAGTAGTGAGTGGTGAGATTGATCCTCGGTAGCCGGATGTGTTTACACCTGACTAATAAATATTGACTCTTGACAAACCTCCACGATTCACGCTTCACGAAATGAGTAATGAGTTATGAGTAATGAGTTTGATCCTCTAAAGCCGGATGTATTTACTCCTGACTAATGACTATGACGGAAAGTGGTGAGTGGTGAGTAGTGAGTTTGATCCTCGGTAGCCGGATGTGTTTACACCTGACTAATGACTATTGACGGAAAGTGGTGAGTGGTGAGTGGTGAGATTGATCCTCGATTGCCGGATGCTTTTTACTCCTGACTATTGACTCTTGACAAACCCTCGGACTCACGATTCACGATTCACGACTCACGATTTGCCATTACATGTTAACTTTGCTGCATGGAAAAGGTGTTATACCATCAGAATACTTTATTGGTTTACAATACATTATCGAGGCAGAAAGAGATTTTTGAACCGCTAAATCCGCCGTTTGTGGGTATGTATGCCTGCGGACCTACAGTTTATAGTGAACCACACCTTGGAAATTGCAGGAGTTTTGTTTCTTACGATCTTATGTTCCGGTATTTGTTGCATTTGGGATATAAGGTGAGGTATTTAAGAAATATAACTGATGCAGGGCACGTGGAAAGCACAAGTGGGGAAACCGGAGATAGAATAGGAAAACAAGCAAAGCTTGAACAAGTGGAACCGATGGAAATTGTGCAGAAATATTCTGTAAAATTTCATCAGATAATGGAAACATTAAATTGTTTACCTCCGAGTATAGAACCAACTGCAACCGGGCATATAATTGAGCAGATAGAAATGACAAAAAAAATAATGGAGAAGGGATATGCATATGAAACTGCCGAAGCCATTTATTTTGATGTAGATAAATATGCACAAAATCATAATTATACAATTTTAAGCGGAAGAAATTTAGATGACCAACTGGAAAATACGAGAGAACTTGGTGGTCAGCAATCGAAAAAAGGAAGATTGGATTTTGCATTGATGATAAAAGCAAAACCGGAACATATCATGCGTTGGCCATCGCCTTGGGGAGATGTTTATCCGGGTTGGCATATTGAATGTTCAGCAATGAGCGAAAAATATTTGGGGAAACAATTTGATATTCACTGCGGTGGAATGGATCTCATCCCTACACATCATACAAACGAGATTGCACAATGTGTTGCGTGCAACGATACTGATCCGGTGAAATATTGGTTACATCCGAATATGTTAACCGTGAACGGACAAAAAATGAGCAAAAGTTTAGGCAATGCATTTTTACCAATTGAATTATTTGAAGGGACTCACCCCTTGCTGGATCAGGGTTACAGCCCTATGACAGTGCGATATTCCATGTTGCAGGCACATTATAGAAGCACATTGGATTTTAGTAATGAGGCATTAAAGGCAGCTGAAAAAGGATTAAAACGCATGATGAATGCTGTGCACTTATTAAATGAAATAAGTGTTTCTGATACATTAAATAATAATGAGGAAACCAATGTAAATAAAATATTGGTGGGTACTTATACTGCAATGAATAATGATTTTAATTCACCCCAAGCAATTGCCGAATTAAATGAAGCTGCCACTTTAATAAATACCTGGAACGATCTTCAAAATAAAAAAGCAAATATCAAACCTGAAACTTTAGAACGATTAAAAGATCTGTTGCACAATTTTCTTTTTGATATTTTCGGATTACAGGAAGAAAAAGAAAATAATAATGGAGCGCTTAATGGTGTAATGGATCTAGTTATTGATATCAGAAAAGATGCACGAGGCAAAAAGGATTTTGCAACTTCCGATAAAATTCGCGACGGATTAAAAGCCGCGGGAATACAATTGAAAGACGGCAAGGAAGGTACAAGTTGGGATGTGGAGTAATCAGAATTAAATCAATATATGGATAATTCATTTGATCCTGTTGCTGATTTGTATGACGAAACTTTTTCGAATACACGGATCGGAAAAGCACAGCGCGATATTGTTTGGAAATATCTTCGCAAAAAAAATCTAATAAATAAAAACATTCTGGAACTCAATTGCGGCACTGGTGTGGATGCCATTCATCTTGCTCAAAATAATCGGGTTACTGCCACAGATGCATCCGAGGCCATGTTGAGAATCACGAAAGCAAAAATTGATCAAAACGACCTTCAATCAAATTGTAAAACCATTTTATGGAATTTAAATGATCAATTCCCAGGGGATAAGGAAGAAAAATACGATCTCATTTTTTCCAATTTCGGTGGATTAAATTGTATATCGCCGGAAGCATTAAAAAATTTATCTTTGGAATTACGTGATCTGTTAAAACCTGGCGGGGAGATGATATTTGTTGTGATGGGAAGATTTTGTTTAATGGAATCCTTGTATTTTCTTTTTAAGGGAAAATGGAAAAGTGTATTTAGGAGGAGATCAAAAAAATCAATTATTGCGGCACTTAATAAAGGTGCGGAGGTAGAGATATGGTATTATTCATCAAATAAAATAATACAACTATTTAATCAATTTTTTGTTCCAAAAGGAAAGTATCCGGTAGGAATATTTATTCCCCCCTCCTATTTTGAATCATTTATTAAAAAACATCCAACTATATATGATAGTTTTGTAATAGCAGATAAATTACTGCGAGGAATTGGTTTTTTGTCCTGCCTGAGTGATCATTATATTGTAGAATTAAAGAATAAGGCCGAATAATATATTTACCCGGCCTTATGCAAAATTATATCCTTACGACATTTTTTAATGCTACCATTGATGTTCCCCACTTTTCTACCCAATCATATGGAGCATAGGCGAATCCTATATCTCCAAAACATTTACCATGCGAATTTTTTATTATAAAATATCCACCTCCTGCACCAGGCGCTATTTTAAGCTTTGCAGGAATATTTTTATTATCTACAAATCCAACTATTTCTACGCAGTGGCCCCCTGCATCTTTGGAAGCTTTTTCGTCGTCGTTGAAAACAATAAATCCCTTCCCATCAGAATTGCTATGATTACCCGTTCTCCAGCTATCAACAACCGTAAAACAATAAATCAGAGGTTGGTTTTGGCTAAGAAAAAATTTAGCTACAGATACTTCTGAATTCCAGATTGGGTCCCAAATTAATTGAAAATCTGTAAGTTTAAATCTAGAAGTTCCGGGAACATTCGTTTCATAAATACACACTTCTATTTCATCAACAATTTCAATAATATCTGTAACGAAATCGCAAACCCAACCACCAAATATTCCTAAAAATGGAATTCCCTCAATAAATTCGCATACTTCGTTCACCACCTCTTTAAATTCGGTTGTGGTTATCGTGTAACAGTGTTTATGTGCCTGGTGATTGGTATTTGAACAAGCCAATCCATTATAATTATCGCAGGAATGGGTATATTTTCTTTGAACATCATCCTTAATTCTCGATAGTGAAGGATTATAATTCCATGCATTTTCGAAGGGAAATACATACCCATTTACAATTTGAAATAACATGCTGATTGGTGGGAAATATCCATCTCCATAATAATCATCCCATGGATTCGGATTCCAATCAAATTTTTGATTTTTATACAGATCCTGCTCGCTCAGATTTGTTTTTAAATTAAACTTACGTGAAATAAATGTTTCCATAGCAGCAACGGTACCAAATGCGGTGCAAGTACCTCTATTATTTTGATTTTTAATTGAGGTGATATGAGGTTTCAACGACCAGCTGAAATTGGTTATCAATCCTTTTGGATTTGGTTGAGCGTCTTTACATTTTGAACTGTCAGTCTGATCAGTTTTTTCGCCTTCTCCAATCTCTGATCCAAAATTTAGTACTGGGCTCAATTCAGGGATTACAAGATCAAGTATACCCAATAATTGTGATGCAAGTTTAGCAGTTTGATCGAGAATTTCGTTGGCTGACATCTGGATAAGATCAGCTTGCGATAGCACCTTAAACTTATTTTGCAGATGTTCTTTATTTATTATTATATAGTGTTCAAGGAATTCATACAACTTTATTGCCTGCAATTTATCTTCACGAATATGTTTGATATGAAATAGGTCATTAACCAGAGATGCTTTATTGTTGTACAAATTAATACCATTTTCGTCCTTCACTACAATTGCATCCGTATTAAATCCTTCATATTTATGCAGTTGTGTCGCAATCTGGGTTTTACTGTCTACAATATCTTTTAGGATTGCATTATACATAAAATCATGAATTTTAATAGAATGTTTAAGCGTAGCATCCTTTTTGGAAGGTGTTATCACTTTGGTTTCCACTTCATCATCGATCATAGTTTTTAAAATCTCCTTTTTAAGACGTGGAAGTTTAGAGGTTCTTTTTTTATCCTCTTCCGATTTAATCGGGTTAATATGGATGTAACGCATAGTTTTAAATTTATTTGTGAAATGATTAATTAGTTAAAAAATATAGTTCATTTGAATCAATTTATGTTCCCTGTCATTGTTTAACAAACACACTCACTTTGCCTTCAATATCAATTAGATATACACCATTTGTGAGAAAAGCAATCGGTAATGCACCATTTTCGTCGATATTTCCAGTTCTTAATATCTGACCTGCATTATTCAAAATGGTGTATTTTAATGCAATTCCTGAGGTGCTTATATATAAGTTGTTAATACCAGGATTAGGATATAAAGTATAGTCTGTTGCTTTATTATAAAATTCCACACATATCAAATCAGAACTGAATTGTTTACCATAAATATCGGTGGAAGTAACACGATAATAATTACATCCCTCTTGCGGAGTTGTATGAACAAAATAATAATTATCTGTTGAATTATCACCATCCACGGTTCCGATAACAGAAATACTTTCGTCATTATTAATTTGTTCAATATCGAAGTGATGTATTTCTTCATCGGCAACTATTTCCCAATTCAACATGTTTACATTTTCATCCTGAAATCCTGATAATTGCAATGAGTGCACCGGCAATGTTATATCCCAAATTATATAACTATACCACTTTGAATCGGAGAAATTATACAACCAGACAAGATCATTTGCATAACTAAAACGAAATGTGGATGAAGTAACGGCAGTTGCAGGTAATTGTGAACTTCCAGTAAATACACCTGTAGACCCATTAAATAACAGCACTTTTTTTGCAACATAATCCAATAAACCAATCTCATAACCTGCAACTCCGGTATAAATAATGGAATTCGTATTTACATTAGTAAGTGCAACACCGGTAAGTGGAGTTGAACTTACTTCCAGTGCAGTATTTCTGTTGTATCTTTTTAAGGTTCCTGCGGAATAAAATAAAACCTGATTATTTACCGGATCGTAACTACCCACTGATTGAGCATCAGGCTGGTGCATTCCTGTAAATAACGTTGTAAACAAATTAGTTGCAAAATGATTAACATCAAGATCTATCGTAGACCATCCTATTATATTAAAAGCATTTCTTTCAAGTTGATTAGTATTTGGGTTCCACCACATTCCCCTTGTGTCGACCGCCGTGTTAGTATTATTAAGCACAACGCCTGTTGCAGAAAAGGTGATCAATGGATAGGAAATATTACCACAACGAGAAGTATAATAAAGATCTTCCGTTGGATGGAACACAACGGAGCCCGGGTTCGTAACAGAGGTTGGAAATGCAAGCACTAATGGATTTAATAATGCATCTGGAAGTAAAACATATTGTGCATGCAAAAATCTAAAACCAAATAGGAAAATAATCAGGATAATGCGCTTTTTCATCTTAAAAAAATTAAACGGGGTTAATTTGATTCCTATCAAATCATTTAAAGCAATATTTATAATTTGATAAGATATTTATTTAGGGCAAAGATCTTCGCCTACTACCCTATAGCGCAATACCCCGGTCGGGTGATTTTAGAGAGCTAAAGTTGATTACACTGCAAAACCATAATTATAAAAGTTGAAAACTACAAGAAAGCTTGAATTCAGAATTTGCATTTTTCTGTAATGAAAAATTAAATTATAAATAATTAAAGGGCAAGAATTAAATTAATTTCTCCTGAATTGCCTTTGCAACGGCTTCCGTTTTTGAAGCTACCTGAAGTTTTTCATAAATATTTTTCACATGGGTATGGACTGTTTCCGAAGAGATAAAGAGATTTTCACCGATCTTGCGGTAACTCATACCCTTTGAAAGTAATTTAAGAACATCAAATTCGCGTTCACTCAATTTATAATCCTTTTCAGCAAGATGTTTATCCTGAAAATGAGTTTGAAAAAGATATATCACCTTTCTTGCTATACTTGGGGTCATTGGCGCACCTCCATTATAAACATCTTTAATTGCCTCCAATATTTGAGCTGGAGCAGTGTTCTTTAAAATATACCCCTGAGCACCAAAACAAATAGAGTAAAATACTTTTCGGTCGTCGTCGAAACTTGTTTGCATAATAACCTTAATATCAGGGTATGCGGGATGGATTTGTTTTACTGCATCGATGCCCGAAGTCCCGGGCATTTCTATATCCATTAAAATTACATCAGGGGAAACATTTTCAATATCTTTTAACACATTATCCGCATTGCTGAATCCACCGGCCCATTCAAAACCGGGAGTGCCTTTCAGAATTACACTAAGTGCATCTCTCACTTTTTTATTATCATCAAAAATACATACGCGGATTTCCATACTCAAAATTTAAACAAAATTCGATACTTTAAAATATTTAATCAATAGCCCATACAGGGGAATTTTCACGACTTAATGATCATTATTTAGTTTAATAATTACTGAAGTTCCTAATTCAACCCCTGAATTTACAGTTAATTCTGCATTTATCGCTTTTGCTCTTCTCCTGATATTTTTTAATCCATTACCATCATGATTTTTTAAGGCATTAAAGCCGATACCATTATCCCGAATTACGATCTGAAGTTCTTTTTTAGAATTACTAATGCTGACCTCCACTTTACTGGCATTAGAATATTTCGCAGCATTATTTATCACCTCCTTCATGATCATATATAAATTATGTCTGCCCTCTACCGACAATTCATATTCAGATGCCTTTTCCGCAACATTAAATACAAATTCGATATTCTTAGATTCCAGTAATTTATATCCAAAATTTTCAACTCTTATCAAGAGGTTGTCAAAACTATCATTTAAAGGATTTACAGCCCATACCAAGTCACCCATTTTGTCCAACAGTTCTCTTGAAGTTTCTGCAATTTCTGTGCTGTAGTTTTCAGCATCATTTAGTTCTTTTCTTTTTATAGCTCCATTTAAAACATCACTATACATACTTATACTACTTAGCGTAGAACCTATGTCGTCATGAAGGTCGCTGCTAATGCGACTCCTTTCCAAATTTAAATATTGTTCATATTCAAGTTTTTTGCGCAATTGCCGTCTGCTAAAGAACAATCCCAGTATAATTACCAATGCTACAATTGCACCAATAATTAATTGTTGTTGTTGTATTCTTTTCGACTGAATTGCATTTTCAATATCCATTTTTACAATTTCCTTATCTTTTTTTGCAGTTTCATATTTTGTCTGCAACTCGGCAATATCTTTAGATTTATTTTCATTAAAAACTGAATCGTTGTAAAGGATATACATATTTAATGCATCAATTGATTTTTCCAACTGCCCTGTTGTTTGATATGCATTGGCGAGGCTTTGATAATTATTTTTCAATAATTCCTTTGCTCCAAAACTTTGGGCAAGGGCAACACTTTTTTCCATATTGGATATTCCTTCCTTGATATTTCCCTGTTCAAATAATAACAAACCGATATTTCCGATCACGGCTGCAAGATCTGTTGACTCCAAATTCGAATAAATATCGGCGGCATTTTTAAAGTAATAAAGAGCAGAATCAATTTTCTCAACAAAACCCTTTTGATATGCCAAACCTGCGTTATTATATGCATCGGCCAAAATATCTGGAGGTACTGAATTTCTTTTATTAATAAGGTATAGCAAATAGCCCAACGATTTTCGATATTCGCCAGTCTCAACAAAAGTGGCGCCCAAATTACTATAGGACCGTATTATTTTGAGAGAATCGTTTAATTGCTCTGCTATCTTTAAACTTTGATCATGATATTTTATGGCAAGTTGAAAATCTCTGTTCCTTTTATATGCTATTGCCAGATTATTAGTATTATCGGCAAGTTGCTTCTGATCATTTAAGGATTCTGCTATTTGAACTGCCTTAAGTAAATAAAATATGGAGGAATCATAATCACCTGTCTGATTAAAAACAGTTCCAATATTTAAATAACTTTTTCCTGTTGCTTTTACATCACCTTCACCTTGCCTGAATGCCAAACTTTTTTTATGATATTCCAAAGCCTTATCATAATTACCAATATTCTTTTCCAAAATACCCAATCTGGTATAACCATCTCCTAAACCTTTTTTATATTTTAATTCTTCAGAAAGTTTTATTGCTTTTAAAGCATCTGCACGCGATAATTCAGGATCTTTTGTTAAATTATTTAAACTGGCGGTATTGAGTTTATTAATGGTCGAAGTGTCAGCAGGGTGAAAATCCTGCATTTGACCGAAAACAATTCCGGAATTAATTACAAAAATAAATATAAGAAAACAGGGGATATTGAATTTCCGGCTGTAATACATACTGTGCGTATTTCAGCATAAAAATAGCGTTTTTTCAAATATCGTCACCTGAGGCATCTGCCTCACTATCTGTAGTGGTGCCCTTGCCTTCTAACCTTCCGGAATACATGATAGAAACCTCCACCTGATCATATGTGGAAGGATCATAATTATTTCCTGTATTTAAAAGAAAATTATCCTCATTTATCGGATTTTGAAGGTTCGTTCCGTTATATACTAAACTGTATTTTGGCGAATTTGAAATATTAATTGTAGGAGGCGTTGAAAGTGAATTAATACTTTGGTGCCCCGCAAAATCCACATAAATATATTGCCTAACCTCTGCACTATTAATAAATTTTAAATAACAAAACACCTTACATGGTGAGGTTATAAAATGAGCAGGATTTTGTGCTAAAAACACCGTAGTACGCCCTTTAAGATTATCAAGCGGATCAACAGTTCTGATTATTATTTTTTTCTGTCCGGAATAATTTGTTGCATTTGCAAAATCAAATGCACCATTTTGAATTCCACCACCAGGGTTTGCAGTATTTCCAGGTGATAAAGTAAATGTAATTACAAATACTGAAGAGCCATTTGATTGCCCGCTACCGCTTTGACTTAAAATCAAATTATTTTGCCCCGAAGTACATTGCACTTTGATCTCAATTATTGGATAAGTGCCGGTTTCGTTTAACCAAACGAAGGGTTTTAATGGAAGCATTTTATATTATTTATAAGTGAGCAATCGTTGTTAAAGTATTGGGAATATCCAAAGCAAAAAAACTATAATCATTAGAAGTTGCGCTATAATTTGTGACCCTACTTCCCTGTGCATTAAAATCTGCATCCTCGGCACCGTTCTTTATTGCCGACATTATGTTTTTTACTGTTAATGCCGGTTGAGGTATTGCTGTATTTTGTTTTAATGCTTCAATACACAATAAAACAGTTCCTGCTACTATTCCTGCAGCCTGACTGCTCCCGGAAACCTCAGCATATCCCGTAGAATAGTTATTTCTTTCAAGCAGTCGTGATCCCGGTGCAGCATTATCACAGGAAATCATGTTTACTCCGCTTGCAAATAATAAAAACGGATCATGATTAATATTTCTATTACGAGACTTTAATGTTCTCATTCGCTGAGAAAATATAGCCAGGTCATTTTTCTTGAATGCAATTTCCGGCGGGAGGTTATTAATATTGAGAGGGTAAGCACCTTCATCCCGGCTTATTGCTCCTACACTAATTACATATTTATTATTTGCCGGGTACGCTAACCCTGATGCTTCAATTATTGTCGCATAATTACTAAAAGGTCTTAACCATCTTAATAATGAAGATCTTCCGGGTGTTTCCAATCTGCAAAAATCCAGATAATGATTTCCTGCTGAAACAATTACAGGAATATTTAATGTATAACATTCCTTAAATAATTGAATTATTTTATGGTTCTCAATTCCGGTGGATTTTGTAAACTGATCATACCCATTAAAACACAAAAGAATGCAGGATACTTTTTGATAGGGTTTTATGTTGGGATTAGCATTATATTGTAATACCACTTCTATTCCACGTTTAATATTTACCCAAGTTGTAGTGGAATCATCACCATCTGTCACTTTTACAGAAACGATTTCGGCATCAGGAGCTACTCCTCTGAAATTGGCAAAGATTTTTGATTTGTTAGCAGCTGCCAAACCTGCTACATGAGTTCCATGCCCGTGTTTATCCTCTACATCACAATTGGGATTATTAGCTTTTGTTTCTCCTTTATAATTTGTTTTATAAATTACTTTCCCTTTTAAATCTGGATGGCCATCAAAAACCCCGGTATCCAATACGGCTAATACAGTACCTTTACCGCTTTCCTTTAATTTTCCAAAGTTTAAACCATCAAAAACAGTCTTTTTATAGGAGGCTGCTATTGATGCCCCGATCTCAACCAGCCCTGGCGAAATCAAAGTTCCGCCAATTGGAATGGGTTTTAAAAGCGGAACAATTCCAGACCCGGTAGTTGTTTTGTATTCGATAATTTGTTTGTAATTGGATTCTTTCTTGCTGAAGCTAATAGGCATAATGTGGGTTTTCCTTTATAAATAAAAAATAAATATATTGATTTTTCCGAATAGGTATAAAACAATATGGTAAACCCCTAGTTTACCCATTGAATTTGCCCTGCAATGTTAAATGTTTCCTCTCTTGTCTGCAATCACCCAATCGGGTGATTTATCTATTGATTAAATTTACGCTGTGAAAGTGCTTTTAACCCACGGCTATTTTATAAGTGAAGATCTGAAAGAACAACAGATCATGAAGCCCTATGTGCCTTTGGGGATACTATATATATCGGGTTTTCTCGAAAAACATGCGATAGAACATGAAGTTTTTGATTCTACCTTTTATAAGCCTGAAGATCTGCAGCAATATATTTTGGATCATAAACCACAATATATTGGCATCTATGTAAATCTGATGACAAAATTGCAGGTGTTAAAAATAATTTCTTTTGTTAAAAATTCAACAGAACTAAATGGTACAAAAATTATTCTAGGCGGACCGGAAGTGCGGAACCACGCAGATAAATTTTTAAACCACGGTGCTGATTTTCTGGTGCTTGGAGAAGGCGAAGAAACATTTTTAGAATTAGTGCAGGTTTTAGATGTGAACGATAAAACAAAAATTCACACCATTCAAGGAATTTGTTACGTAGATGAAAATGGAGTATTAATTAAAAATCCTGAAAGAAATAAAATAAAAGATATTGATATACTTCCGTTTCCAAACAGAAAGAAAGTAGATCTATTCAAGTATTTAGAAGTATGGAAAAAACATCATGGAAAAAATGCCATATCTATTTCCACCATGCGCGGTTGTCCCTATACCTGTAAATGGTGTAGTCGTGCGGTGTATGGATTGAGTTACAGAAGACGCAGTGCAGAAATTGTAGTTCAAGAAATTATTTCCATTCAAAAAGAATACGCGCCTGATACTTTATGGTTTGTTGATGATGTTTTTACCGTAAGTCATAAATGGATGCAGGAATTTACCGCTGAAATAAAAAAACAAAATGTTTCCGTCCAATACGAATGTATTACCCGCGCAGACAGATTAAATGAAGATGTTTTTCAATTGTTAAAAGACAGCGGATGTTTTCGTGTTTGGATAGGTGCGGAAAGTGGTTCTCAGAATATTATTGATGCCATGGACAGAAGAGTAGATGTTAATCAAGTGCGCGCGATGATACAATTGGCAAAAAAATATCAGATAGAGGCAGGAACATTTATTATGTTAGGTTATCCCGGAGAAACCGAAAGTGATATTATGGAAACCATTCACCATTTAAAAACATCCAACCCGGATCATTTTACAATAACAGTAGCTTATCCAATAAAAGGCACCGAATTATATCAGGAAGTGGAATCTGATTTTATAGATCAATTGCCCTGGGACAGTTCCACCGACAGAGATATTACTTTTAAAAGAACATATTCTGAAAAATATTATAATTACGCTGTGCGTCATGTTGTAAATGAGGTTAATTATTTTAAAAAACAAACTCCTATTTTTAAATTAAAATCAATGGCAGCAAAAGCGGGAATGTGGTATTACAGAACAATGAAGTGATGAATAAAAAAATACTGATAATAACTCCCGGTTTTCCGAAAGATGAAAATGATAGCAGTTGTGTGCCATATCTGCAAGACTATATAATAGCCTTAAGCAATAAGATCGGAGCGGAAAATATTAAAGTAGTTGCTACACAATATCCTTTTAAAAAAAATATTTATTATTGGAAGGGAATTGAAGTTATTCCATCAGGTGGAGAAAATAAAAAATCGTTTCATTATTATTTTACACTTAAACGCACAATGAAAAACATATCGCGTTTATTTAAAAAAGACAGTTATGTAGTGCATGCATTTTGGTTAGGAGAAGCTGCATTTATCGGGAACAGAACGGTGAAAAAATTCTTTACCCATATGATAGTTACTTTAATGGGGCAGGATGTTAAACCCGGAAACAGGGTGATGCCATATCTACAACGAGACACAACCTGGTTTGTAGCTCTTAGTAAAAATCAAGCGGCAACATTTCATAAAAATTATAAGATGGATGCAGATGATATTATTCCCTTTCCACTCCCCAACATAGATCCTGCAACCTTACATCGCGATAGAGAAATTGATCTTTTATTTGTTGGTTCTTTTATAGAGGTTAAACAACCCTTTCAATTTATTTCTTTAGTTAAAAAATTAAAGAATGACTTTCCCGAAATTAAAGCGGTTATGGCTGGTGGAGGAAAATTATCGGAGAAAATAAACGAATTAATAAACACAGAACAACTCCATGAAAACATTAAGGTAATTGGCGCTGTAGGCCGGGAAAAAATATTTGAAGTGATGTCACATTCCAAAATTCTCATACATACTTCCTCCTTCGAAGGGCAATGCCTCGTTTATGCAGAGGCTCTTGCGCATGGCATGTATGTTTTGAGTTATGATATTGGAAGGATAGAAACAACGATCAAACATCAGATATGCAGTTCTGAAGAAGAGTTTCGGGATAAAACCTATAAATTATTGACATCTGAACTTAATTTTACGCCAGAAGTGTTTATAAACACTGAGGAAACCATAAATTCCTATATCAAATTATACTATCCGGAGAAATAAAGTGCAAAAAATACAAGGCATCATATTATTTAATCCAAGGGCAACGGATTTTAAACCGAGAATTCCTAATTCGGTTTTATCGGTGGCGGCATCTATAGAGGGAAAATATAATTATGTGATTGTAGATGGAAACCTTGAATCAGATCCCTTACAAAAAATAGAAAAATATTTAAGCAGCGGAAATTATAATGTGTTCGCCAGTTCTGTAATGCCCGGACCGCAATTAAAACAAGCTATTCCATTTTCTAAATTAATTCGCGAAAAATATGCTGACACCATTATAATCTGGGGAGGATATTTTGCGAGTAATCAGGCAGGAGTTGTGATGAATTCCGGTTTTGTGGATCATATTATTTATGGACCGGGAGATCATGCATTTCCAAAATTGTTAGATGCTATTCAAAATGATCTTCCTTTGGAATTAATTCCGAATCTTATTCATAAATATGCAGATGGAAAAATAATCAAGAACCATAAGGATGAATTATATGAACAAGATGCACTTGAAGCTTTGCCTTATGAAAAATTAAATTCCTTCTATCCAATAAAACGTTATTTAGGAAAAACCTGTTTAGGCACAAAAACCATCGCTTATCACAGTAGCATTGGATGCCCATTCAGTTGCGCATTTTGTGGGATAGTGCCAATATTTAATGCCAGGTGGAAAGGAAAATCGGCACAATTAATTTATAATGATATTAAATATCTGAAAGATAATTTTGGTGGAAATGCAATTGAGTTTCACGACAACAATTTTTTTGTTTCTGAAAAAAGGACAGTTGAATTCTGTGAACTCATTAAAATGGAGAATATGGTATGGTGGGGAGAAGGAAGAATTGATACCGTAGATAAATACAGTGATGCATCCTTATTGGCTATGCGTGAAGCAGGATGTAAGATGATATTTTTCGGTGCGGAGACAGGCAACGATAAAATATTAAAAATGATGGATAAGGGCGGCACGCAAACCGGAGAACAGATCAAAAAATTTGCTGCCCGCATGAAAAAATTTGATATTATTCCGGAGTACTCTTTTGTGCTCGGAACTCCCGGCAATTCGGAACAGGAAGTAAATGCGCAAATAGATGAGGATATTCGGTTTATCAGAAAAATAAAAGAAATAAATCCCGATACAGAGATCATTATTTATGTGTATAGTCCGGTGCCTACAGAAGGTAGTGAATTATATGAAGCAGTGAAAATGAACGGATTTCATTTTCCGGAAAAATTAGAAGATTGGGTATTACCGGCTTGGGAAAATTTTGATCTTCGCAAAAATCCGCTTACCCCGTGGCTCAAACCATATATGATTGATAAAATTAAAAATTTTGAAACAGTTTTAAATGGATATTATCCAACAGTGAGTGATATTAAATTAAATTCCACCAAAAGAAATATTATTTCCTTTGTTTCCGCACTGCGATATAAAACCCGGTTTTATCATTTTCCATATGAAATAAAAGTTTTGCAAAAATTTTGGCTGAGATACCGTCAACCCGAAACAGAAGGATTTTAAGATGCGGATAATAAAAAAAATCGCACAATTATTTATTCAGCCGGTAATCAGGAAAAGAATTCACCGAACTTCAATATATACCTGGAAAGATATCACCCTACATCTCCCTCCGGGAATTTTTCATCCGGCATATTTTTTTAGCACCAAGTTTTTATTACAACATTTAATGAAAAAAGATGTTTCCGGCAGGTCGTTTTTAGAACTCGGAGCCGGAAACGGGTTGATCAGCATTTCCGCAGCTAAAAGAGGAGCCCTTGTCAGCTCTTCCGATATCAGTGTGAAGGTGATCGAACTTCTCAAAGAAAATGCACGATCAAACAATGTGGAGCTTAAGGTTATACATAGCGACTTGTTTGATAATATTGCCCCACAACAATTTTCCATTATTGCCATCAATCCACCCTATTACCCTAAAACACCAAGAAATGAGTTCGAGCAAGCCTGGTATTGTGGGGAAAACTTCGAGTATTTTGAAAAATTATTTCTTCAACTTCCTAAATACCATGATGGGAAATCAGAGGTATTGATGGTTCTCTCGGAAGAATGTGACCTCAAACGAATAAAGTCTATTGCGACTAAAAACAATTATGACCTTATTCTGAAAGAAAAAAAACGCATATATTGGGAAATGAATTATATTTTTGAGATCAGAAGGGCATGAATAACAATTTATATATAGAACACAGCAATATTCCATCTCAGGAGGCCGTAAAAAGTAGTGTTTTGCGCTCACTCATTTATTATGATATTTTTAATTATCCCCTTACTGCAAATGAGTTAATTAAGTTCAGCTCTGTTAAATTACATGACATACAGAGTATTAATAATGCATTGGATGATCTGACACAACATCTGCTCATTTTTAAATTTGGAGAATATTACTCCCTTAAAAACGACCCCTCCCAAATTGAACGCAGAAAAAACGGAAACAACGCCGCAACCGATATTTTACCAAAAGCACTTAAACGTTCCAAATTCATACATAAATTCCCCTTTGTAAGAAGCGTTAATATTTCGGGATCCTTATCTAAAAACTATTTTGATGAAAGCACTGATTTCGATTTTTTTATTATTGCCGAAAAAAATCGAATTTGGTTGTGCAGATTATTGCTGACGCTTTACAAAAAAATATTCCTGTTCAATTCGCGCAAATATTTCTGCATCAATTATTATATCGACACCTCCGACCTTTTGATCCCGGATAAGAATTTATTTTCAGCAGTGGAAATCATAACCTTAAAAAATCAGACCGGAGAAGCTGTGTATAAAAATTTTATGGAGCGTAATACCTGGGTGCATGAATATTTTCCAAATTATTATCCCGATTATCAATTTATGGAAGAAAGGAAAATACCTTTGATAAAAAAAATACCCGAGCGCTTATTTTCCGGAAAAGTTGGAAATTATTTTGACGATGTGGCATTCAGAATTACAACCGGATTTTTGAAAAAGAAATACGAACATTTAAACAAGGAAGAATTCAACGTGAATTTGCGCACAAAAAAAAATGCCTCCAAACATCATCCACAGGGATTTCAGTTTAAGGTACTGAATGCTTTTGAGGAGAAATGTCGGGATTTTGAGGAGAAGCACGAAGTTAGAATCAGGTAACAGGTGTCAGGAAAACAAAGGACGGAGGATATAGGGTGTTAAAAAGGAACGCGGATGACGCTGATTGAGCGGAAAAAAAAGGATAAAAATGATGCGGAATTCGGGACACTGGATACATGACTTAGGAAAGATTAAGGATATAAATTTTCGAAGAAAATTTAACACTCACGATTCACGCCTCACGATTCACGAAAAAAAGATAACGGAATAGTGGAAATAAAAACGATAGAAATTTCATGAATCATACATCGGATTCACGGTTCACGATTCACGATTGACGACAATGGGAGATATATTATTAGCCAACACTTATTTCATGCGCTTTGATCCGAAAAGGTTCAGGCAGATGCAGCCGTATCCACCGCTGGCTACCTTGTATGCTGCTTCCGTTATACGTAAAAATGAGTTGAAGGTTACGTTTTTTGATACAGTTTTTGCAAAAGCGGCGACTGATATTTTTCCGCTGATAGAAAAACACGCCTCGAAACCATTTGTAATTTACGATGATGGATTTAATTACCTCACAAAAATGTGTCTGGTAAATATGCGTGATGCTTGTTTTGAAATGATAAAACATGCTAAAAATAATAATTGTACTGTTATCGTTTCCAGCTCTGACGCAACTGATCACTGGAAACAATATTTAGATGTGGGAGCAGATTTTATTTTAATTGGTGAAGCTGAACAAACACTTATTGAATTATTAAAATCAATAGAAAATAAATCCGAAAAGAACTCCATCAACGGATTGGCATTTATTCAAAACGGGGAATACATCAAAACAAATAAACGGGAAGTGATGCATGATCTCGATGCCTTGGATTTTCCTGCATGGGATCTTGTGGATATGGAACTTTACAAAAAGAACTGGATCAATAAGAATGGATATTTTTCATTAAATCTTACCACTACACGTGGTTGTCCTTTTAAATGTAATTGGTGTGCAAAACCTATTTACGGCAATAGATATAATTCGCGTTCACCGGAAAATGTGGTGGAGGAAATTAAATTATTGGTATCGAAATATCAGTCCACACACTTCTGGTTTTGTGATGATATATTCGGATTAAAGCCGGGTTGGATAAAAACTTTTTCTGAGTTAATTCAAAAAGAAAAACTGACAATTAAATTCAAGATACAATGTCGCGCGGATCTTTTGTTGGATGAAAACAATATAGAACATCTTGCAAAAGCAGGTTGTGATGAAATTTGGGTTGGAGCGGAAAGTGGTTCTCAAAAAATATTGGATGCAATGGATAAGGGAACTACCATTGAACAAATTCACACTGCAACGCGATTAATGAAAAAACATAAAATCAAACCTTGTTTCTTTTTGCAATTCGGATATTTAGGTGAAACGAAAGAGGATATAGATGCAACACAAAATATGTTATTCGAATTAATGCCGTTCGATATAGGCATCTCTGTTTCCTATCCCCTACCCGGAACAAAATTTTTCGACATAGTCCAACACGACCTCAAAGAAAAACAAAACTGGAATGACAGCGATGAACTGGCATTGATGTTTACTTCCACTTACTCCGGAAAATATTATAAGCAGTTACATCGCTATATACATAAACGATTTAGGAAGGCACAAGGGTTTGAGGGAATTAAAAAAGTGTTTATGAATCCAACACAATTATCATCTACAGAAATAAAAAGGATAATTGCGTTGCCTTATTTTGTCGGAATGAGTTATTGGAATAAAATAAAACTTAGATTCTCTGAGAATTAAATAATTACCTAATCAAAGTAACATTCCCCATCTGCGAAAATATCTGTCCGGTTTCAAATTGTACTTCTACAACATAAGCGTAAACTCCGTTGTTGAGTGCTTTGCCGTTAATTGTTCCATCCCAGCCGTTGCTTATATCGTAAGGAGAAATATTTTCTCTTAAATAAACCATTTCTCCCCAACGATCGAAAACAGAAATTTTTGTTACCAGTGTTAAATTATATCCGAACACAAAAAATACATCATTATTTCCATCGCTGTTTGGAGTAAATGTATTTGGAACAAATAAAATATTTCCCGGATCAGGTAGTACAGTTACAAATGCATTATCCGTTGCAATACATCCATTTTCATCAACGGAAGTAATAATATAATCGGTAGTATAAGGAGGTAGAATTGTAGTTATAGGACAAGTGATACAATCAACGCCATTTGGTGGACTCCACGTATAATCGCCACCGGCATCGCTGAATAAAATAATATCCTCACCATAATAAACAGTGGTATCTCCCCAGGCAGTTGCATAATTTTCGTCGACAGAAGTTTCTACACTTATGGTATTAAAACATCCATTCACATCGGTATAATCGTAGGTTAAAGTGTATGGTCCGCCCACACCTGCCAGTGAAGTAACAAATTGATCACCCGCTGTTCCGGTTCCGCTGTAAATACCGCCGGCAGGATCTGCAGTGAGGGTAATAAATCCTTCTTCCATACAGAAAATATCATCAATCACCCAAGATAAAACAGGCAATGGATTTACAGTAAGATTTACAGTTACAAACGAATCGCATCCAAATACACTGCTATAAGAATAATTAAATGTTCCACTTACCGAGACAATTGCACCATCAGGTAAAGTATAAGTTTCACCAATACAAATTTCAGGATTTAATATTGTATTAAAAGTTGGATGAACTGTAAGATTAGTTGTGATGATAGAATCACAATCTTTAGTGGTTAATAAATTTGTAATGTACACACCTGTTACATTTACTATAGTTCCATCGGGTAAAGTATAATTTACATCATCACAAATTTCTGCATTCACTGTAACAGCGAAAACGGGATGTACTAAAACAGTTGTGCTTATTGTTGAATCGCAACCAGCTCCTGTAACTAAAGTAACATCATAAACTCCGGAAGTTCCAACGGCAACACCATCCGGTAAAATATATGTTTCTCCATCGCAAATATGTACTGTAGGAGTAATTATTGGTGTTGGATTTACGGACAGGTTAATAGTATAATTTGAATCACAACCTGCAGCAGTTACAAATGCATTAAAATAAGTTCCTGCGGTACTTACCACTGTTCCATCGGGTAAAATATAAGAGGAACCGGTACAAATGGAAGGATTGAGTGTAAATACATAAACAGGATCAATAGTTAATACAGTAGTAATTGTAGAATCGCAACCATGCACGGAATTGAGAATATTTGTGTAAGCTCCTGCTGCAAATACTACTGTTCCGGTAGGTAAAGTATATGAATCACCATCACAAATTGACGCGTTAACAATGGACGTAAAAGTTGGATAAATATTAATTACAAAAGTATTGGATGCATCGGGACAAGCAGTTCCGCTGACAACAAAATTTGTTATGGTATATGTTCCGGGAGTGGAAGCACTCAGGTCAATTACTCCTGTGGTCGCATTAATAATTAATCCAGCGGGTGCTGCGGAAAATGTTCCGAATATTGCACCAACTGCAGCCATGGGTGAAGGATCAGTATCATTTATGCAATAAGATGTGGAAGGATAAGAAAAGTTTGCAAGAACAGGATCAGAAATAATTACGTTCAAGGTATAGATTGCTGTATCTGCATAACAAACATCAGTTATTAATGTATTAGTATATTCGTATTCACCCGGAGTAGAGGCTGAAAGATCGATGATACCCGTTGTGGGGTCAAACACAAGTCCGGCAGGTGTTGCTGTAAATATACCGGGAACTGCGCCATCAGGAAAAAGTGGAACGGGGTCGGGATCAGTACTGCAAAATTCGGCAAATAATCCCAGTGGAAATCCCGGAAAAGCGAAATCAGCCAAAGTATTTGTAAGCAAACTTTTTGCTCTGATAAAAACACCGCTATCGAAAACATTATCGCTTTGATCGGCCACTGCCAGCTTAAGATGATACCATTCACATGGAGTAACTTCTGCTTCTGCAGTTAGTACGGTGGTGAAACCATCGTACTCAATATAATAAGGGTCCGTTCCATAAATTCCTCCTCCTCCAGTACCATTATTAATGTAGTACATCGGAAAATCCAGATTATTTACGTTATTAATTGTTACCGGAATTGACGTACCGGGAATGAGCGCAATATTAGTAGGAGAACCAAATCCGGGACCACTGATCCAAAATGCAAAAACGTCGTTAATTACATTTACATATTCAAGATATTCATCCGACCCAAAAACATAATCAAATTTTAAACTATCTCCCGGAGAAAACACATCAAACTCGAGCACACATGCGTCGAAGGTTGCTCCAACGCCTGGAATTGCCTCTAAATCAGGATCACCCGGCCAACCATTGGCTGTTCCGGTAGATCCGCTATTGTTGGGACCGGTAATATTAATTACACGACCGGAAGTAAGAATAACTCCACTATCAATACCAACATTACAATCCACACAATCAAATTTTCCAAATGCCAGGTTATGGCAATCCATTACAGCATTATCAATAATAACTCCGTCTCCTGCCAAATAAGAAGCGATTTCATCCGCAGTATAGCCTGTGGAAGAAGTTATCTGGCTGAATAAATTTGTTGCCGGTATTGAGACCACCAACAAAAGAACCAATATGTGTTGATTTAATGGACGAAAACTAACCTGCATTTCGATTGTGTTGATCGGTAACAGGGCTAAACAAGGGTATAAATTTACAATAACTTTACGCAGACTTCCAAAAAATAACCTTTACTCATGCAATATTTTATCCACCGTACAATTATCCTTTTTAGTATAGTAGCTACATTTGCTTCCTGTTCAACAACAAATAATGTTATGAAAAAAGTGATATATACACCAAATGCTCCGGCACCGATCGGTCCCTATTCACAAGCTATTGAAGCCAATGGATTTGTTTATGTTTCGGGTCAAATTGCAATAGATCCAGCAACGAATGAACTTTATACCGGGTCGGATATAAAGGTGGAAACCACACAGGTGATGGAAAATTTAAAAGCCATAATTACAGCTGCGGATTGTTCGATGAAAGATGTGGTTAAATGCACCATTTTTTTGAGAGATATGGCGGATTTTGCGGAGGTAAATTCTGTGTACGCAGAATATTTTCCAGAATATGCTCCGGCAAGAGAAACGGTGGCGGTGGTGGGATTGCCGAAGAATGCGAGGGTAGAGATTAGTGCGGTGGTAGGGAGGTGAGGAGTGGGCAGTAGGCAGTTTGTAACATTGGTGATTATTGCTTCGAATTGAAAATCTGATTTTAATTCCAACGAAATTGAAAGCTCCCCTATGGGCTTGGGGGCCTGTGGGCAGTGGCAGTGGGCAGTGGCGGTGGGCAGTTTGTAAGATTGGGAGATTATCCTTCGTAGTGAACCTTTTCTAAATATCCAATAATAATCAAAAAATAAAAAATGATAATCGGATAGACAACCCGGGAGATTATCCTTCGAATCAAATTTTTAAAAGTAATATCGAATAAAGAACAAGGAATAAAGAACATTAAACGGATCGATAACCTGGGAGATTATCCTTCGTAGTGAAACAGGATTAATATCCAATAATAATCAAAAAATAAAAAATGATAATCGGATAGATAGCCCGGAAGATTATCCTTCGAATCAAATTTTTAAAAGTAATATCGAATAAAGAACAAGGAATAAAGAACATTAAGCGGATCGATAGCCCGGAAGATTATCCTTCGTAGTGAAACAGGATTAATATCCAATAATAATCAAAAAATAAAAAATGATTATCGGATAGATAGCCCGGAAGATTATCCTTCGAATCAAATTTTTAAAAGTAATATCGAATAAAGAACAAAGAATGAAGAACATTAAACGGATCGACAACCCGGGAGATTGTTCTTTGTCGTGAACGTTCAATGAAAACGAAAACTTACTCCCCTATGGGGTAGGGGGCCCAAACGATTTAAATATCCAATAATAATCAAAAAATAAAAAATATTAATCGGATCGATAGCCCGGAAGATTATCCTTCGAATCAAACTTTGAAAAATAATATTGAATAAAGAACAAGGAATAAAGAACATTAAACAAATCGACAACCCCGGGAGATTGTTCTTTGTCGTGAACGTTCAATGAAAACGAAAACTTACTCCCCTATGGGGTAGGGGGCCCAAACGATTTAAATATCCAATAATAATCAAAAAATAAAAAATATTAATCGGATCGATAGCCCGGAAGATTATCCTTCGAATCAAACTTTGAAAAATAATATTGAATAAAGAACAAGGAATAAAGAACATTAAACAAATCGACAACCCTGGGAGATTGTTCTTTGTCGTGAACGTTCAATGAAAACGAAAACTTACTCCCCTATGGGGTAGGGGGCCCAAACGATTTAAATATCCAATAATAATCAAAAAATAAAAAATGATAATTGGATCGATAGCCCGGGAAATTATCCTTCGAATCAAACTTTGAAAAATAATATTGAATAAAGAACATGGAATAAAGAACATTAAACAAATCGACAACCCGGGAGATTGTTCTTTGCCGTAAACGTTCAATGTAAACGAAAACTTACTCCCCTATGGGGTAGGGGGCCCAAACGATTTAAATATCCAATAATAATCAAAAAATAAAAAATAATAATCGGATAGACAACCCGGAAGATTATCCTTCGAATCAAACTTTCAAAAGTAATATCGAATAAAGAACATGGAATAAAGAACATTAAACGGATCGATAGCCCGGGAGATTATCCTTCGTAGTGAAACAGGATTAATATCCAATAATAATCAAAAAATAAAAAATGATTATCGGATAGATAGCCCGGAAGATTATCCTTCGAATCAAATTTTTAAAAGTAATATCGAATAAAGAACAAAGAATGAAGAACATTAAACAAATCGACAACCCGGGAGATTGTTCTTTGCCGTAAACGTTTAATGTAAACGAAAACTTACTCCCCTATGGGGTAGGGGGCCCAAACGATTTAAATATCCAATAATAATCAAAAAATAAAAAATGATAATCGGATAGATAGCCCGGGAAATTATCCTTCGAATCAAACTTTGAAAAATAATATTGAATAAAGAACAAAGAATAAAGAACATTAAACGGATCGACAACCCGGGAGATTGTTCTTTGTCGTGAACGTTCAATGAAAACGAAAACTTACTCCCCTATGGGGTAGGGGGCCCAAACGATTTAAATATCCAATAATAATCAAAAAATAAAAAATATTAATCGGATCGATAGCCCGGAAGATTATCCTTCGAATCAAACTTTGAAAAATAATATTGAATAAAGAACAAGGAATAAAGAACATTAAACAGATCGACAACCCGGGAGATTTTCCTCCGTAGTAAACCTGATAAATATCCAATAACAATCAAAAAATAATAATCGGGTCGGCAAACCAGGAGATGATACTCCGAATTACTCTTGACTATTGACTCCTGACTATTGCCTCCTGGCTCCTGACAATTACTTCCAAAAAAAAATGCCGGCAAATACCGGCATTCATGAAACTATATAATCATAACAGTTATTTTGCAGCTTTTGCCATTTCCTGACAATGTTCTGCGTGAGTTAGGTGTTCGCGTAATTTTGGTAAGGTATTGCTTGCTAAAGATTTAACCTCGGCATTTTCACAATCATCCACTGCTTTTTCAAAACTATCAATGGCATCTTTATGATACTTAACCATTACGTCAGAATATTCTTTATCAAAGTCAGCACCTTCTTTTTTGGAAAGATTTTCGTACTTTCTTTGTGCTTCGTTTTCAGCATAAGTTGGAATGGAAATACCTAATTTAGTAGCCAATGCAATTACTTCAGCATGAAGTTTTTTATGGTCGTCAATAAACATGGTAGCCATGTCTTTTGTTTCCTGCATAGTTGCAGAACTTGCAGCGAGCTCAGATAGGTAAATGCCATCGAGATTCGTTTCAGCCGCAGCTCTTAAAAAGTCTGCATCCGGTCCTTTATCATCTCGTTTTTCTTCAGTGGTTAAACCATCGTCATTCATGTCGGCAGTTTTTGAATTGTTACAAGAAATTATTACAAGAGCAAACACAGGTAACGTAAGGATTAAATTTTTCAATTTCATAACAGTAGTTTTTGTTTTTTTTAAATAATTTATAAATAGGATGATGGTATTATTTTTTTGTATTCATCAATTTGTAAAACAGAATCCTTATCCTTTTCATTTTCCAAACAGTCTTGAAAATCGGCATAGGAATACCAAATTTCCCTGTTATAAAAAGAGAGGAAGTGATGAGTTTCTGTGTTATAAAAAGCAAATGCTCTTTTATCTTCCATTAACTTATCAGATAAATCAATAAATTTTATCATCCTGAACAGTTTTGATTTCAGCTATTGCATTTATTATTCCAACTCATGGAAATGCCCTTAAATCACCAATAACATAGAAAACAGCTTGTTTTGGAGGATAATCCAATCCACAACTGTAGAAATAAATACACGAACAGAGATTATAATTAATAATAATGAAGCTTATCAAAGCGTACTTTTATTGTATATAACATTCGGGTTATCCGATAAGCTATAAATGATCAAAATCAAATTTATACTACCCGGTTAAAATTTTTGGATAAACCCAAGGCTGACAGCAGTATTATTATTTTCTAACGGAACACTATATAGATTCCAGCTAGAAAGGTTTTCCGCTTTATTTTTATTGTCAATTAAATTCCAGGCACCTAACATCATTGTTGCAGTTCCTAGCCCGATATTTACCATGGAAAGTGCCTTTTGACTTTCATTAGTAGACCCGATGCCAAAGTCCTGGGGAAGCATTAAAGTGCCAAAGGCTACCTGACAAGTACCCGAAATAAGACCAATAACCGGAACAATTTTGTTATCAGAGCCCATTCCAATTTGCATCGCATTTATCGCACTTAGTGTAATATTTACACCACTGAATATTGAAGATGATATCCCGTATTCTGGGGATATATAGTTGGAGCTATAATAATATATCGGATTACCATAGGTAGGCTGAATGGTTGCACATTCTTCTTTAGTAAGTCCGCTTTGGGCAATCCAGTTGTCGACAATTTCATCTTGCATTGTCAACAGTTCATTGTATTTGAATTTTTCATTTATTTGTTCGGCGACATCTCTTCCTGCAGTTTGTTCTATTAAATATCCTACGGCACAAATGGTTCCGTCCTTATCAATAAAACAAGGTTTGCGTTGATCTGCATAGTCATAATTTTTGGGGAAAATCCCTTTGGTCCAGTAATCATGAAGAAGATCCAAAAGCATTGTTCTGTTTTCCTGTTGTTCGGGAGAAAGATGAGAGACATCTTTATTACGCAGAAGTTCTTCCGCATAAGCGAGATGTGTAACTATACGAAGCTGATTGTCCGTTGTTTCATCAGGCGCATATCCAAA
The DNA here is from genome assembly GCA_016706865.1 of Bacteroidota bacterium. Taxonomy (NCBI): domain Bacteria; kingdom Pseudomonadati; phylum Bacteroidota; species Bacteroidota bacterium. The sequence continues at coordinate 581,676 of JADJIS010000001.1, forward strand.
TTTGGAGATAAAACTTTCGTCTCCAATAATAGGATTAACGGTTTGTGGATTGCTGAATTGTGTGTGGTTGAAACTCAAAAGTACGACTGTGATCAGCAGAAGAAAAACAGGAGCAATATATTTCATAAGATATAATTTAAAATGTATTAAAATGAATATAGACCCAAACTATAATTTTATTATTTTAAAATAAAACGTCAATTCATGCACATGAAATCTATGGAATGAAACGAGCCTTCAGTAATAACGATGTATAAATATACAAAATTATTTAGATTTGAATTTCTTCCCATTAATGATTGCCAACCTGTGAGGACGGTCACCAAAATGATTCCTCAAATAAAAATGCATCAATTAGTGAGATCTGACACGTAGAATTTTATAAAGACCTAAACAGCTTTCGTACGAAATAATATATATTTCAGGTTCACCATTTTTATCAATATCAAATTCAAACAGTTGAATATTTTTAAGACCATTGATATTCAATTGTTTACTTTTATATTCAATATTAACGGGATTATTTCCCGTGTCGTCGCACTGGAGTTCCTGACGGCTTACAGTTATTAAAAAGTTGGATATAGAAATTTTTTCATCTCTTATAAAATATCTTACATCCTCTTCATTTTTTTCATTTAGGTATACTTCCCGGTTTGCTCCAAAGTAGGAAACTGCGATCTCATTATTACTATCATAATCCATGCAACTGGAACAGTGATAAATCCCTTCAGAGGATACAATAAATATTTGATCTTCAAAGTGGATAACAAGGGAGCTGTCATCCAGTACAATATTTGCTCCACTTAAGAAGTTTGGCTCTCTATCATTCTTTCCATAATTCGAATAAAGTTCCTCAAGAATTAAAGTGTTTCCTTTCTTAAAATTAATTTGATCAAGTATTTTGGGAGCAACAAATTGCCGCTTTGATTGTTTCATACTATCGGGATAAAACACCTTCGATCGTATCATTTTGCCATTTTGGTAAATAATATTATTTTCCAATCTTCCAGTACTATCGTAAGTGCTATAATTACCGGTATTTTTATTGCCGATAGATCGAATTATTTTATTCTGATGAAAATATATCTCGTCCCCAAATAATGTGTCATTTTGATAAAAGCCTTCATACTTCAGATTGCCATTATTATAAAATTCTAAAAATAATCCGTGTTTCAATCCATTATTATAAAAACCTTGCGATTTCAATACATTTTTTTCATAATAATCGAATTTGATACCATGGTATTTACCATTCTTATAAAATTGTTCACTGTTTACAAATTCATCCGGACTATAACATCCTAAAAAACCATCCAATGTATCATTTTTATAGGTCCGGATAAAATTAACCGTACCATTTTTATTGTAGGAAAAAAACGATCCCTGTTTTAATCCACTTTGGTCAACATAACCCTTTGTAATAGAATCCGGTTTTATGGAGTAAACAGGAAATTTATCGGTATTTCCATATTGTCCATACGAAAATGACAACTCAAACAGTATCAATAAAAAAAATAATATTTTCATCTGTTAGTTATAGCGTTTCGAAAATGAGTTTGTAAATAAACCATACTTTTTCGAATAGTGTATAATATCTTCCCTTATTACCCTATATTTTTAGGTTACACTTTTCAGCCTTCACTCGCTTTATTAATATCAACTTCATTGTTCTGAATTTTCTTTCTCCCCGAATAATTCAAAACATAGATCCCCAACAAAATAAACAACATCCCGATCAAGTGATGGAAAAATAATTTCTCCCCATCTAAAAATCCTATTATGATAGCGACAACGGGAATAAGGTAGGTAACGAGTGATCCAAAAATAGCGTCTGTGCGTTGCACTAATGCATAATATCCAATAGATGCGATCACGGTTCCGAAAAAGGAGAGTGCGAGAATGCTGGATAAACTGATACGGAAAAATTCATCATCGGCGTGCGACATAAAACCGGTGCTGAATAAATAAATAATTGCAGGAATTCCAATAAATGAAAATCCTACTGCACCCAAAACCAATGGATGTGCAGTTTGCAAATAACGTTTTACCAGATTGGCACTTGTTGCATAACTTATGGTTGCAGCAAATATGGGTAAAGCGTATAATAAGTTACTTTGTCCGCTTGCAGAATGATCAAATACAACTAAAACAACAGCACCTACCAATGCTATAATTAAACCCAATAATTTATTTTTTTCGAATCTCATTCCGAAAAGCAAAACGCCAAGCACGAAAGTAAATACAGGTGTCAAAGAATTTAATACACCGGTAATTCCACTTTCAATATGTGTTTGTGAAAATGTAAAACAAAAGGCAGGTAGTCCGCTTCCGAAAAATCCTACCATACAATAATATTTTATTTCACTTCTTTTTATTTTTTTGTAGTGGATAAAAATAAAAGGCAGTGTTGCGATAAAGGAAAAAGAAATACGAATTGCTGCGACCTGATCCCAGGAAAATGTTTTAAGCCCATACTTCATAAATATGAAAGAAAATCCCCAGATCATGCTGAGAACGATGAGGAGGAGCCAGTTTTTGGAGGAATATTTTTGCATGGGCGATTTCGTTCGATGAGTAATGAGTTATGAGTAATGAGTTTATCACTGCTCGCATCATACTTTTATTTCTTCATGTTACATTTTACTTTCCTGTACGACTAAAAATTTCCATCCAACGATTAACCCACTCATTACTCATTACTCATAACTCATTTAGTGAATGGTGAGTAGTGAGTGGTGAGCTTACTCCTTCACACATCAAACATTGTTTTCTAATTTTTACATTTTACTTTCCTGAATGAGTTATGAGTAATGAGTGATGAGTTTAGCCCTGCTCGCATCATACTCTTATTTCTAATTGTTACATTTTACTTTACTGAAGGACTGAAATTATCAATCCAACGATGATCCCACTCATTACTCATTACTTATCGAATGAGTAATGAGTTATGAGTAATGAGTTTAGCCGTACTCGCATCATATTCTTATTTCTTCATGTGACATTCTACTTTCCTGAAGGAATAAAATTATCAATCCATAGAATAACCCCCTTCAAAGCCCTTACATCACCTTCCTTCCTTTTTTATTCCTTAGAACCTTCCCCTTCTCCCTTCGAATCTTCTCCCTTCGAATCTTCATTACCCATTAAGTTCTTTCCAAATAACATCCTTCAACTTATCCAAATTCTTTCCTGTGTGGGAGGAAATAAATATCGGTTCGAGTTTTTTGGGTAATTCTTTTTTTAGCATTTTTTCTAACTCGGCATCAATTAGGTCGCATTTTGTAATGGCGAGAATTATTTTTTTCGACAATAATTCTTTGTTGTATTTTTTTAATTCGCTGAGCAGAATTTTATAGGTTGTTTTAATATCCTTATCCTCACAACTAATGAGAAAAAGTAAAGCTGAATTTCTTTCAATATGTTTTAAAAATCGAATTCCCAAACCTTTTCCTTCACTTGCACCTTCAATTATTCCCGGAATATCGGCCATAATAAAAGATTTATGATCGCGATAGGAAACGATACCTAAATTCGGCACCAGGGTGGTGAATGCATAATCGGCAATTTCGGGTTTTGCAGCGGATAAAACAGATAAGAGAGTAGATTTTCCGGCATTTGGAAAACCCACCAAGCCAACATCTGCCAATACTTTTAATTCAAGAATTTTCCATGATTCGATTCCTGGCTCACCAGGTTGGGCATATCTGGGTGTTTGTTTTGTGGGGGATTTAAAATTATTGTTTCCCAAACCACCTCTTCCTCCGGGTATCCAAACGATTTCCTGTCCATCATCCACAATTTCAGCTTCAATGGCACCGGTTTCAAAATCTTTGGCGACGGTTCCGAGAGGCACTTCAAGAATAATATCTTCACCCTCCTTACCTGTGCGCAATTGCCCTACTCCGTAATCTCCGGCCTTTGCAATGATGTGTTTGCGGTATTTTAAATGTAAAAGGGTCCATAACTGAGCATTTCCCTTTAATATAATATGACCTCCCCTTCCTCCATCACCACCATCAGGTCCACCATTCATGGTGTTTTTATCCCGGTGAAAGTGCACAGATCCCGCACCACCATTGCCACTTTTGCAATGAATTTTTACGTAGTCAACAAAATTTTGTTTTTCCATTTTTGAGCAGGTTTCCCTGCTGTTTCCCTCTTATTTAGCTATCTGAATGTTTTGATGCCACGGTATTTACTGCGGCTTTCAAAGCGTTAAAAATTGTATCAATGCTACCGACTCCTTCAATCTCCATTAAAAGATCCTGATCTTTATAATATTCCGCTACGGGTTCAGTTTTGAGACGATATTCCTGAACGCGCTTGCGAATGGTATCCACGTCCATATCATCAGTTCTACCGCTTGTAAGCCCTCTGTTTAGAATGCGTTGAGTAAGTTCTTCCTCCTCCACAACCAGACTTAAAACACAGCTTACACTGGTTCCTTTGTCGAGTAACATGTTGTCCAACGCTACTGCCTGGGCTTTAGTTCTTGGAAAACCATCGAAAATAATTCCTTGTTTTTGTTTGCTTTTTGCCTCTTCCACAGCTCCTCCCAACATACCTATCACCACTCCATCCGGAACCAGTTTGCCCTCATCCATGAACTTTTTTGCCTCCATTCCCAGGGTTGTACCTTCGCGGATCTGATTGCGAAGCAGGTCGCCTGTGGAGATATGCAATAAGTTAAAATGTTCCTTTAACTTCTCTGCCTGAGTGCCTTTGCCACTACCCGGAGGGCCGAATAATATTATGTTTGTCATCGATCTGCTGATTATAAAAAATGCAAAGATAACAGGCTTACGCGGATTTGCCTTGATCCCGACCACTCAATTATACGTATATACACACTGAACCTTTATCAGGATTAATTCCTTTATATTATTAAACTTACCTTTGGCATATGACTTTACTGGAAAAGATTATGGAAACATTGCTGAAAAATAAACAATATCTCGCCTCCAAGTACGGAGTAAGCAGTATTGGTTTATTTGGTGAATCGGTAACCGAAGAATTCCATTCAGGCAGTGAAATTGATATCATAGTAGATTTCAAAAAACCAATCGGTCTCGAAATTGTAGATCTCGGCGACGAACTCGAAAAACTCCTAGGCCACAAAGTCGACCTCGTTTCTAAAAGTGGTTTGGAAAAAGATTATTACAAAGTTTTTCGAAAAGAGATATTGTATGTTGGAAAGTAGGGAAAGAATGAAGGAATGAAAAGAGGGAACTCTGATGACGCGGATTGGGCGGATTTAAAAAGATTTATTAATTTGGTAGTCTGGTAATTTGGTAATTGATCGACGCCCGGGTGTTCAATTCTTAATTTGGTAAACGTGTAATTTGATCTTTAATCGGAGCCGGCTGTTCAATTTGCTAATTGGCTAATCATTTTCAGATGTTCATATTGTCATAAAATATTTTGGTCGTCTGTTATTTCCGGCTGTTCCATTCTCAATTCTCAATTCTCAATTCTCAATTATTTCCGGCTGTTCCATTTTCAATTCTCAATTTTCAATTCTCAATTTTTCCTGGCTGTTCCATTTGCTAATTTGTGCCCATGCGAAGCAGGCACAGCTAATTTGCTAATTATTAATGAATGTTCGTGTTATCATAGATTAACTTGGTCGCCTGGTAATTTGATGTATAATCTAGGCCGGCTGTTCATCGGTACATTGGTACATCTTTTTTCATTGGTACATTATCATAATCCGATCATCATTCTTCTCCGCATTCCCTCTCCCATCTTCATTGCTCGTGCTAAAAACAATACTTCCATCAGGTGCAAGAATAATATTTCTTAAACGGCCATAAATTTGTGGGAATAATTGTTTTTCATCTTTATTAATTGGAGAAGTTATAGTTTGATTTTTATTTATATCAAATTGAACCAATCTTTCTCCTTTTAAGCAGGCAAAAATTATACTGCCAATTTCTTTGTTCTGTTCATTAAAATCATCCACATAAATAATTCCGCCGGGAGCCCAGGTATCTTCACCGCTGTGTGCAAAGGGGAGAATTGTTCCAGTTGCTATATCATCTCCTATCACTTTTGGCCAACCGTAATTATTTCCTTTAACAATTACATTTACTTCATCGTGACAACACCAGCCGTTTAATTCACCGCTTGGTCCGTGTTCGGTTGCAAACATGGTTCCATCGGATGTCCAGCATAAACCCTGCACATTGCGATGACCATAACTCCAGATATAATTTTTAAACGGATTATCGGCAGGAATATTTCCATCTCTATCCATTCGCAGAATTTTACCTGCATTACTTGTAAGATCCTGTGCTGAATTCGGATCTCGTGCATCACCCGTTCCAACATATAAAAATCCATCGGGACCAAAACGCAATATTCCACCGTCGTGAAAAAACTTTTTGGGAATAGAATCTAACAATATTTTATTTTCTGTTAATATTTCATTTTCAAATATTAAACGCACTATTCGGTTTCCTGATACCATGGTTTCATAAATAAAAATATAATGATTTTTTTCAAAATCGGGATCCACGGCCAAACCCAATAAACCGCCTTCTGCTTTTGCACTGATATCGCGGGTTAACAACAATTTAACTTCCTTTGTTTTAAGATCCGCTACCGAAATACGGCCCGGACGTTCGTTAAAGATCAACCTGCCGTCGGGCAAAAAGTCCATTCCCCATGGAACCTCCAGATCTTGCGCTACAACTTCCGGTTGTTTAGGCAAGGTAATCTTTTGCGCATTAGGATTAGGTTTATTTTGCGAACTGCAATTAAACAGCAGTGTTACAGAGATACAAAGCAGGTAAATAGTTAAATTTTTCATCATCATCCGAATTAAATATAGTAAACAGTTTGTTAAATTACATATATTTTATAACTTTATATAATAATTATGAAATTATTTAACATCATATTAGGATCAGCTCTGGTATTTTTTGTCGTAATGTTTCTGCGTTGCGAAAAAGTTACAGAAATTACTGAACTTTCGAAAAATACTGAAAGTTTACAAATTGTATTCTACAACGATTCCATTCCAAACAAAATAGTGGAGATCACCGATAAAAATGAAATAAAAAAATTCGGAAAATTTATTACGGTTAAAGACACCCCATTATATAAATGCAATTACGACGGCCAGATCATTTTTATTTTAAGTGACGATGTTACCACCGGCGATAAAAATACCATCACCATGGAATTTAATCTTCAACCCGATTGCACGCATGTAGCTTATATGTATGCGGAAGGATTGCGGACGAAAGAGTTGAGTGCGGAGGGGGTGGAGTATTTGAGGAAGGTGAGGGGTGAGTAGTGAGTGGTGAGGATGCTTCGAGTTGGGCTTTAAATCGCGATGCACCAAATGAGAAATGAGAAATGAGTAATGAGTAATGAGTTTGATCACAGATAGCCGATTAGTTTAATTTTCTGATTGAAACTTTTGAGAACGGGTTTTTAAACCAATGAATCACGCAGGACGCTTGCTCTGGAGAATAATTTATAATTAATTTATGAGAAAATATTATTTGTTCATAATTATTTTGTGTACATTTTTAAACGGAATGGCAAATTCCAATAAAATAGTAAAAAATGACACTTTAAATTTTGCAGCTAATGTAGATTCGATCGCATTTTATTTAACACTTTCGCCAGAGCGAACCTTAGAAATTAATGTTAAAAATAACTCAAAGGATGTTTTACTAATTGATACGGTTCATTTTTCGATAGGAGTAAGAAAAATTGGAGACTCCATAGTTTCATATTATGCTGACAATAACCCAGTATTAATAAATGCGCATATAGATTTAAATCTCATTTTACTAAAAAGTGGAGATTCCTTGAACTTTTCCTTAAAAATGATGAATGTTAGCAATATGGTAAATTCAAAAAATATCGACTTTACCTTATTTTATATTAGAGAACAGGCTTATAAATTTACTCAAAATAAATATCCTATTATTTTTAAGGTAAGTCCAAATAATGTTAATTATAATCATTTTATCGAATTACATAATTATTGAATGTAAGTAATGCTTAAACTTTTGACCTGATATAAAGTATTCCGATTTTCATTATCAATTTACGACGGGCAAGTGAATTATGAGTAGATTCTCGATAGCCGAATTTGACTTCACATAACTAATGACTCGAGACAATGAGTGAGTGGTGAGTATGGAGTAGTCAGAATGCTCCTAGTTAGCCCATGATTTTTCTCCTGACTAATGACTATTGACTCCTGACTAGTGACAAATTAAAAGTACGCTCTAACTGTACTTGTTTCACGCCCTCACCTTCCAAATCCCATCCAAATTCCTCCCCTTTTCTTCATAATCCAAACCATATCCAACCACAAATACATCGGGAATTTCAAAACCGATGAGGTCGGCTTTAATTAAGTTTGGGCGCAGGATATTTTTTTGTAGTAGAGTGATGGTGGTTACGGAAGCGGGTTCTAATTTTTCTATTTCCTGGTGGAGATGAAAGATGGTTTTTCCGGTATCGATAATATCTTCAACAAAAATGATATGCCTGTTTTTAACATTGTGGTTAATTCCATTAAAGGTTTGAATTTCGCCTGATATAGTACCGGTATAGGATTTTATTCGGGTAAAAATTGTTTCGCAGTTGCCATTAAATATGCGGATAAGATCTGCGGCAAAAATAAAGGCGCCGTTTAAAACTATAATAAAAATTGGATCCTTTTCGGCAAAGTTATTATTGAGCTCTTTACCTAATTGTATTATTCGTTCCTGTATTTTTTCAGAAGAAATGTATGGCTCAAATTGAAGGTCATGTATTTGCAAATTATTTATTATTTATATCCAACGATCAATTTTTGTCCTATGCTGATGGTATTATCTTTTAAACCATTCCATTCCTGAATTTGTGTTACTGTTACTCCATATATTTTTGACAGTCCGTAAAGCGTCTCTTTAGCAGCCACAGTATGAGTTATAGCCACTTTAAGATCATTTACAGAAGGTGTATATAGTTCTTCTTTTTTAATTACTTGTTCGCCCTGTGCTCCGGGTGGAGTATTATTTATTTCTGGTGCAACTATCTCCTCATCAAGATCCATAAACCCATCATTATTTTCATCTACATGCTCCTTTTCAATCGGTACTTTCTCCTTACTCCTCTCTTCTTTTTTCTCCTCGTCCTCCGAAGCTTTAGCTGAGGAGGGCTTCTCCTCTCTCCTCTCTCCTTTCTCCTTTTTTAATTTAACATCATCCTTCCTTTTATCTCTTAAATTAATTTGTTCGCCCACTGCAGGTTCTTCGCCGCTTTGCATTTTATTGTATTTATACAATTGTTCCATACGCACTCCCTCATCTCTGGAAATGGTCCACATGGTTTCACCTTCTTTTACAGTGTGAAATTTGGTATCTCCTTTTTTGCGTTTGGGTTGAAGGTAAAATTTGGTTCCTGGTGTTAACGTTCCACCATTTTCAATATCATTATAATCTTTTAATAAGGATAATTTTTTATGGTGTTTTTCCGCTAGTTTCTCCGGCGAATCTCCGGCTTGAATGGTAACGGTGGGAATGCGATTGAAATAAAAAACATCTTCATTATATCCACCCCAGGTAAAATTCTTCTCTTTTTTTGTTTCTGTATTTTTTACAACAGGATCTTCCTTTTCTTTTACTTCTTTTTCCTCTGTTTTTTTGTTGTGTTTTTTTGCTTCCGCCAACGACATTTTATCTAATGCATGCAGATCATATTCTTCAATCAGATTTATTAAAAGATCGGCATACTTCGGATTTGTTGCATAACCTGCAGCTTTTAATCCCTTTGCCCATCCTTTATAATCATCGGCATCCAATTCAAATAATTCGGCATATCGTGTTTTGGAAGATAAAAACTCAGAATGGTCGCGGTAAGAATCTTCCACATGATCGTATTTTCTGAAACATTCATCCTTTGCATCGTCATCGTAATAAACTTTCTCCCCTTTCCAATCGGTATGGCATTTTATTCCGAAATGGTTATTAGATTTTTTCGCGAGTTCGCTTTGTCCGGCGCCGCTTTCGAGAATTCCCTGCGCCATTGTGATGCTTGCAGGAATTTTATATTCCACCATTTCTGCAACAGCAATGGCCTTGTATTGGTCGATATAATCCAATACCGCCTGACTGGGTTGCCCTGCAGAAAGTGTTATGTAAGTAAGCAGGATAAAAAATGTTGTGCAGACCTTTTTCATACCGTATTTTGAATTGCGGATTATCACAATCAAAATTACCCCTCTAAACGGTTGAGGCTCAACTAATATTATCCGCAATAATATGTTATTTATCCAATTTTTCGGGCAATACTGATGCCATCACGGATAGAAATGATCACATTTTCCACTCTTGGATCCTGCTGAATTTTTTTATTGTAGGAATCAATAGCCAGAGTATCCTTGTCCATATTTTGGGCTATTATCTTTCCACTCCACAAAACATTATCTGCCAAGATCCAACCACCCGGGCGTACTTTTTCAATTACCAGATCAAAATAATTGGCGTAATTATTTTTATCCGCATCTATAAATACCAAGTCGAATTGTTGTGTTAAAGTCGGAATTATTTGTATTGCATTTCCCGTTAAAACTTCTATTTTATCCTCCAATTTTTCCAGGGCGATATATTTTTTAACCATTGGTGTGAGTTCCTCATTGATGTCAAGGGTGATCAGTTTTCCGGCAGATTTTAATCCTTTGGCAAGACATATTGCGCTGTAACCGGTATACGTACCGATCTCCAATATATATTCCGGGTTTATCATCCTCGAAATAAATTCCAGGAATTTCCCCTGCACTTGTCCACTCAACATCTGTGGCATCATAACCTTTACAAATGTTTCTCTATTGAGATCAGCTAAATTTTTTGTTTCAGTCGACGAATGCTCCGTTATGTATTTCTCAATTTCTGCAGGTACGATATTTTCCATTTTATTGTTTTTACATTTTTATTACAAGAATCACAAAATTGTAAAATATTTTTACATAAATTAGCGGTTATGCGGATTTACCTATTGCGAATTTTAACATTTTTATTGATCATATTTGTATTTACCATCCAAATAAATGCGCAGTATAACTTATCTGTTGTTTCAGAAATAGAATATCCTGCAGGTTATGAAATGAGTGGATGCTGGGGATACACCGATGATATAGGTAATGAATATGCCATCATCGGCACCTCAATGGGAACTTCCATTGTAGATATTACTACCCCGGAAACCCCTGAAGAATTATTTTTTATTCCGGGCGTAGAAAGTATTTGGCGTGAAGCAAAAGTGTGGAATCACCACGCATATATATCCACTGAGGGAGCTGACGAAGGAATGTTGATCATCGATCTGAATGATCTGCCACTTTCCATTGATACTTTTTATTTTAAGGGTGACGATACGCATCCATTTTCAACGGCTCATACACTTTTTATTGATGAAAACGGATATTGTTATTTATTTGGATTTGGAACAGCAGGTGGTTATGGAGGTGCTTATATTGTCGACTTGAATCCCGACCCAAAAAATCCGGTATATGTGGGTGCATATACCGAGTCCTATATTCACGATGGATATGTGCGCAACGATACTTTATGGGCAGCAGAAATATATGATGGGAGGTTCGAAGTACTTGACGTTAGTGATAAAACATATATTTATTTGTTAGGTACACAAAATACCGGCGCCTCCGCTACACATAATTGTTGGTTAAGTGATGATGGAAAATATTTATTTACAACAGATGAGATCACTTATGGTTTTATAGAAAGTTATAGTGTGGAAGACGTAACTGATATTGTAAAATTAGATGGAATTAAACATGGCGATCCCGATTCTACCGTTGCCCATAATGTTTATTATTTAAATGGATATCTGGTAACTGCACACTATACCGAAGGAGTAACAATTCACGATGCACATAAACCCGATAATTTAATTGAGGTTGCACATTACGATACCAGCCCATTTGGTCCAAACTCAGGTTATGGTGGTGTTTGGGGAGTTTATCCTTATTTTGAATCAGGAAATATTGTCGCAACCGATCGTATCGGAACTACTTTTATTTTACAACCCAATTATGAACGTGCGTGTTATTTGGAAGGAACGATAACTAATGAGATAACAGGATCAAATATTTACGATGCAACCGTAAATATTATCGCAACTTCAGCCTTTGATAATACAAATGTTTCAGGAAGATATAAAACCGGATATTACGCCAGTGGCATTTATGATATTGAAATCAGTCACCCGGATTGTGATACTAAAATAATTAATTCCATTGAATTAATTCAGGGCGTAACAACTGAATTAAATGAAACTTTGGAATGTGGAAATATCGCTGTTCCCGAAATATTTAAGAATATTGACCTGAATATTTTTTATTCGGCAGAAAATAAAAATATCACGATAAAATATAATTTATATAATGCCGGATCTGCAGAAGTTCTATTAATAAATGCCTCTGGGCAAATTATTAATTCGTTTGCAATTAATGGGTCTGGAGTACAATCCATAAATGGAAATTCCCTTGCACCGGGATGTTATATTCTGCGATTTAATAATGACTCTTTTTCGCAAAACAAAAAAATAATGGTTTATTGATATGCAGTTTTGAGGTATCTGCATATTTTTCATTTCCTTTGTGTTGATATGCGCTTTCCGCTTTTTATTTTTGTTTTGTGCCTGCCATTGTTTGGCAAAGGGCAAATATTGCCGGCCTATGGCGATAGCAGGACAGCAACTACCGGCTGGCAATTTCTAAAAATAGGCCCGGATGCACGTTCTGCGGGACTTAGTGAAAGTTTTATCACCATTGTTGATGATGTTTCTGCGCTTTATTGGAATCCTGCAGGCATAACGAGGCTGGATTCCAACAAACTGCATTTTGCCATTGCCTACACTGATTACGCTGCAAATACAAGTATGAATTTTGGCGGAATAACCTATAGGTTGGGAGATAATACCCTGATTGGAGTCAGTCTTCAATATTTTGATGCGGGTGAGATGGATGTTACCACCGAATTTTTACCCTTTGGCAACGGACAAACTTTTCGAGCTACAGATATTGGAATTGGAATTAGTCTGGCGAGGGAACTTACCGACCAATTCAGTTTCGGAATTACCACAAAATATATTCGCGAAGACCTTGCATCGGTTCATAATCAAAACCTTGTATTTGATTTTGGATTTCAGTATGATGTTGGAATTGCCAACACCCGTTTTGCCGTTGCAATTTCTAATTTCGGATTTAATTCAGAACCAGGCGGTGAAATTCCTGTATTAAATTTAAATGATTCCATCACTGCCGATGCATTTACTGAAATTTCTGTCCCAACTGTTTTTAGATTGGGATTTGCATGGGATGCCATAAAAAATGAAAACCATTTACTTACAACAGCCTTGCAATTAAATCATCCGACCGATAATAATGAAACCTATAGTTTGGGATTAGAATATAGCTGGAAACAATTATTATATGCGCGAAGTGGTTATACTTTTGCTCTTGATGATGCTGCTTATCCAGCCTTTGGGTTTGGTATTTATCTGAAAAGAAGATACGGAACAATTAATTTTGATTACGGTTTTAATTATTTAAATAATTTGGGGATGATAAATAAGATCGGCATTGCATATACTTTACCAAACGGAACAAAAAATAAAGTTTCAGATACACATTAAATGAAAAAAAATATTTTAATATTTATCATTTTATTTTCTTCTGTTTTGTCAGGCAGTTGCGATTTTTTATTTGGCAACCGCGAGGATATTGTTACTGATGAAATTTTTGAAGAAGGTGCAATAGATCCTGACCTAGTGCAAGATGAAGTTGGTTATGTTCCGATATTGCCCTATTGGAATGATTTTAATAACCCAACGGATATTTATTGCGGATATGATGAAATGATCTATGTGATAGATGATAACGGATTAAATATTTTAGATCAAACCGGAACCATTTATCTTACCTATTTTATTCCAGGTGCTACGGACGTTACGCAAGACAGAAGATTACACACCTATGTAGCCGGAAGAGTAGAAATTGATGTAGACAATGATGGTATTTTAGAAGATCTTCCTGCAGTTTATCATCTTATAGGAACTGCATCAGGCAATATTCAGGTAATAGACACACTCATCCATCCCTTTTGTGATGAAAGCAGAAATATCACCGCGTTTCGTGGAGAGGCTGATGAAGAAGTTGAATTTACAGGCTTGGCAACAATAGCTGATAATACTTTATATGTAACCCGAAAAGGTCCTCAAAACGATCTTTCCGGAATTGCCCGTCCTGATAATACTGTTTTGTTTTTTAATGAAAACGGAGAAAATATTGGTTATGCTAATGGATTATCTCCTACAACCGGAAATTTAAGATCTGCCTGGGATATCAGCGCAATTTCCACTTTCGCAGCACCCCCACAAAGTTTATCCGGAATTTCTAATTCACCGGAATTTATGGTAACTCTAAGCAACGAAAATGCTCCATATAAATGTCTTTGGATAACACAAACTTCCGATCCGGAATCCGGAATTTCTTATGGAGAAAATGCATTATTAACTGTATTTGATTTTACAAAAGCAGATAGATTTTTATATCAACCCGATAGATTTATCGATCCGACAGATATTTATATTGCTGCGGATTTTACAGGATATATTTTTGTTGTGGATGCAGGAACAGATTCTTTGTATCAATTTACGCGTAAGGGATATGAAGGTGTAAATCCTCCCGCAAGTTCCACTTCTACAAAACAAATAATAACTTCATTCGGTGGAATTGGCGACGGACCCTTTAATTTTATCGATCCTTCGGGAGTTGCTTATTTAAGAGAAACCGTTTACGTAGTGGATAAAGGGAATAACAGGGTGTGCCGTTATAAGTTGAGCACTGATCTGGAATAATTTTAATTAATTTTCCAAAGTAAAATAATTATTTTGAAATCCTTCATTGTATAATTTCTAATTAAATATCGTTACATTTTTTTTGAAGGCTATGGCATAAAAAATGAATTTGCCTTTGCAGTATTTCACGCAAATTGTATATTTGTTATCAATTCTCCCAATGATCTATTTAGGATGAAAAAATATTCTCTACTTTTTGGTTTTAGTTTATTTATTCTTATAAATAATCTTGCTGCCCAGGTCGCCGGAGATCTTGATACAACTTTTGATTTTGACGGCACTTTAATATTTAACTTCACTGAGGGAGGTAATGGTGCCAGTTCAATGGTTTTACAGCCCGATGGAAAAATTGTTATTGGTGGAGGTGCTATCACAGATGTTTTTACTGATTTTGCCCTGCTGCGGTTTAATATGAATGGATCATTGGATACTACATTTGGTGATATGGGAATTATGGTAACTTCCATAGGGCCATTTAACGATTTCTGCCATAGTCTTGCCCTTCAGGAGGATGGGAAAATTGTTGCTATTGGCCATACTTATCTCAATAGTATCGGTTCAGAAACCATTTGCGCCCTCGCCAGATATCTTCCGGACGGCAGCCCGGATCCGGATTTTGGTGACGATGGTATTATAACAACAGATATTGGCCCTAATGAGCAATTATTACATTCCGCGGCAATTCAAGCGGATGGAAAAATTGTTGCAGCCGGTTATTCAGGCGATATGGGAAATCATGCTTTTGCTGTTTTGCGTTATTTGGAAAATGGTGAATTAGATAATGATTTTAATGATGATGGAATACTGACCTTTGGTTTAGGAGCAGGAACTGCATCTGCAAATGCTATTGTAATTCAACCAGAAAATACGATATTGGTTGGCGGTTTTGCCCATAATGGGACTGATGATGATTTTGTTCTTTTCAGATTAGATACGGCAGGCATTTTTGATATGGATTTTGGCATAGACGGTGTTGTTGTTTCCGATTTTTTTGAGAAATGGAATAGAATTAATGCTATCGCTATTCAACCGGATGGGAAAATAGTAGCTGCGGGATATTCGGGTGAATTTCCTGAATATGATTTTGCAGTTGCCAGATATTATACTGATGGAACAATTGATAGTAGTTTTAATTTCACCGGATTAAGATTGACAGATCTTGGTTCAGGAAACGATATTGCTGAATCTGTGATAATTCAACCCGATGGAAAAATTGTAGCTGCCGGTTCCTTTTTAACAGCTAGTTATCAATATGCATTAATAAGATATACTTCCGACGGACTTTTAGATAATTCATTTAACGATGATGGAATAGTTACAACCAATATCCCTGGTGTTACCAGTGAGCAACTTAATATAGCTGCCTGGCAACCGGATGGCAAAATTATTTGTGCCGGTGGCGGCATGTCCGGTGGAGAGGGATATTTTACCATGGCAAGATATATTGGCAGACTGCAGGAATCCTGCGATTCCATTGATGTTCAACCAATGGATATTGACACAATTGCCGATAGCGATGTTTTCTTTTTTATCGGAGGAGCAGCCGATACTGCCGAATATCAATGGCAAACAAATCTTGGATTAGGATGGACAGATCTTTTTGATGCCGGTCAATATATGGGGGTAAATGATGATACACTTTATGTAATTAATATTAATGAATTAAATAACAATCAATTATTCAGATGTTTAATAAATAATTTAGATTGTAAAGACACATCAGAACATGCAATTTTAACAGTAAATGATCAGATGGGAATTGGAAATATTATTTCAGGTGTAAATTTTATACTATATCCAAATCCTATTACAGAAAACGCCCAACTGGATTACACCTTACTTGAGGAAGAAACTCTTTCCATTTATTTATATAATCGTACCGGAAAATTAATAACTTCATTAATAGAAAATAAAATTTATCAAGCCGGGTCATACAAACAAAAAATAATTATACCTTCCTTTCTGTCAAGTGGCAATTATGATATTTTAATTATTACGAAAAATGACAGGTTACTTATTCCAATCTATTATCAGCACCAATAACAGTTGATTTTTATACGTGGTAACGTAGCCGCTCACTAACTCAAATATTCATTTCACTCAACCCCACATACCCTTTACTCATTGATTGTATGTATTTTTGTTATTATGCGCAAGTTCGTGCAAAATATGAGTGAACAGATCAATGCCCTATTGGTAGATGATGAGCTACCTGCCTGTGAAACATTAAGCTGGCTTTTACAGGAATATTGTCCGGAAGTTCTTGTTACAGGAATGGTACATTCCGCTCAAAGTGCACGCAGTTTTTTAACGCAGTATAAAATAGATGTCATATTTCTGGATATTTCCATGCCGGGTGAAAATGGGTTTGACCTTTTATCTTCCCTACCTATAAATAAATATCAGGTGGTTTTTGTAACAGCCCATAATGATCATGCAGTAAAAGCGTTTCGGGAAGCCGCTGTTGATTATTTATTAAAACCCGTGGATGTAGCAGAATTAAAACAGGCGGTTTCAAAAGTTATGGAGCGACAATCTGTGCAGAATTCAGCTAATCAAACTTATGAAAGGTCGATACAGGAAATATTAAATAAATTCAGTGCTCCAACCAAATTGAATCGTATAGCCATTCCGCATTCTGAAGGAATACATTTTATTCAGGCCAAGGATATTGTTTACATGGAAGCGGATAGTAATTATACCATATTTCATCTGTTGAATGGAGGTAAAATTGTGGCTTCTAAAACCATGTCGGAATTTGAAGCACAGCTCCCTGAAGGATTTTTCCGAATTCATAAATCGTTCCACATCAATTTGAGTCACGTGGTAGAATATATAAAAAAGGATGGCAATAGTGTAATCATGAACGATGGGGTATTATTGCCGGTTTCAAGAAGAAAAATCCAGGAATTAATGCAAGCTTTGCTTATACAATGATATGGCTAAACGATTAATAATTGTTTTTCTTATTTTTTATTCCATCCAGAGTTTTGCTCAAAATTTTTACAGTAAACAGTTCAACTACCTAAATGGACTTCCCACAATGCGCATTTACAATTTATTTTGTGCAGATGATGGTTTTATTTGGATAGGAAGCGAGATAGGGTTGATACGATATGATGGAGTATCTTTCGAGGTATTTAGCACTGAGGATGGCCTTCCGGATACAGAAGTTACACATGTATTTGGTGATAAAGAAAATCGAATATGGGGAATAACATTTAATGGAAAGATCTTTTATTTAAAGGATCACAAAGTGTTTAATGAAAACAATGATCATCTTTTAAACGAATTAAATAATAAATATACATTAGCGAATTATTTGCTTACCGTATCTTCCGAATTGTACCTTTATTCCCCATTCGATCTAGTAAAAATCGACCATGATAAAATAATACCCATACCTTATCAATATGAAGGCGAATGTAATATATCA